>JAIFKM010000003.1 GCA_020049575.1 Desulfobulbaceae bacterium | reverse complement strand
GATCAGGACTATGAGAACCTGACCAAGCAGATCTCACGTACAGCCTTGGCGGACGGTTGGGGGGGATCAATGGTTTCAACTGATATTTCCGATATTCTTTTCGGTACACCGTCACCTGTAGAGGTGGAGGTTGATATGGGGGTTCTCAAGGAGGATAAAGTCAATGTCATCATCCATGGCCACGAACCGATACTCCTTGAGGCGATGATTATCTCAGCTTCCGATCCTACCCTGAAAAAAATGGCTGAGGAAGCTGGATCGAAGGGGATTAATCTCATCGGTATGTGCTGTTCCGGTCTTGAGGCCCTGTCCCGGCATGGTCTGCCCCACGCCGGCAATTTCTCCTCGACCGAGGCTGTTCTTGTCACTGGGGCAGTCGATGCGATGTGTGTGGATATCCAGTGTATTAAACAGGATCTCAAACGGGTTGCCGACTGCTATGATACCCCCTTCATCACCACCAACTATCGGGCTAAAATCGAGGGGGCCACGCATATTCAGCTTGATGAGCACGAACCGTTGAAATGTTCGGATGAAATTCTCATCAAGGCGATAACACGTTTCAAAACCAGGAGCAAGCCAATCGAGATTCCGAGGAATATTACCCGCGGAGTACATGGTTTCAGCTACGAATATATCAACTACATGCTGGGTGGATCCTTTCGCGGCAGCTATAAGCCGCTGAATGAAAATATCATCAACGGTCGAATCCGGGGCGTGGCTGGAGTCGTCGGCTGCACAAATCCGCGTTCGAAACAGGATTGGTCACATGTTGAACTGGTAAAGGAACTGATTAAGAACGATGTTCTGGTTCTGCAGACCGGATGTTCGCAGATAGCACTGGCCAAAGCGGGGTTGACTGGCCCTGGTGCAGCAGCTCTGGCCGGTCCGGGATTGGCCGAGGTTTGTGAAACGGTGGGCATGCCGCCAGTCTTGGGGCTCGGTTCCTGTGTTGATAACAGCCGAATTCTCATCGCGGCCTCGGAAATGGTCCGTACTGGAGGGCTCGGTGACACCATCGCCGACCTGCCGGCAGCCGGCTGCGCCCCGGAATGGATGAGTGAAAAGGCCATCGCCATCGGTCAGTATTTTGTTGCTTCGGGGGTCTACACTGTTTTTGGTCACACCTTCCCGATGACTCATGGCACGAAGTTCGAGAAACACCTCTTCGAGGAACTCGAGGCAAAAGGCTTTGGCAAGTGGGGGTTCGCAGATGATCCTCGGGAGATGGCACGCCTGATGATAGCTCATATTGACAAGAAGCGTCAGGCCCTAGGTATTGACACGGCACGAGAGAGAGTCCTGATGGATATGGCTGACCGGCGGGTCCTTGACGCCACAGCCTGATATGCCTACAATATAAATTAAAGAACAGTACACAACGCCTTCCCCCGGATATCTTCCGGGGGAAGGCCTTCTTATATGTATTCTCTGGATCAGGTCAGGCGGCAAGGAGGTGAAAGATGAATATTTTCAAAGGTAAATATAGTTGGGATGGCAAGAAACACGATGATCAGGACCCCATAGCCTGGTTTCCCGGTTCGTATAACCTCAATATTATCGCTCTGACAGAATCGGAGGGCGGCAAGGTGCGCTATCTGAAACCTTATATCTGCGTATTTTCGGCAACGGGTGAGGGGGTTTCAGTATCAGCTAATCCTGAAAAATTCGCCAAGCATATTTGCAGAGACTTCTCCCTGGATATGGAAAAGGTTCTCTGGGTCGAAGATCTGCGCACCGGGCATGATAGATTCGAGATTTCCGTCTTTATCCGAAACAGTCAGGTGGGAGACACCGTTTTTTATCGTGTCATGAAACGCAGGCCGATCTCAGGCGAGATGCAGATTATCGAAAAAGCCCTGGCCGATCTGCAGTCAGTACATTAGAATCACCAGGATACATAGACAAAAACCGGAGCGGCGATTATGCAGGAGGTCATCGAAAAAATGCGGGACAGGCTGGCCGACCTTGAGGCACTCATTGCTGAAACCGAGAAGAGACTGCCGGCCCATTCTGCTAAGCCCCCGGTGATGATGGATCTTTTTATCCTTGAGGATGAACGCGATGCGCTTCTCAAGAAGCTCGCAGCCCTGCAGGATTAAAATACTCCATGGAACAGTCACATATTTTTGCCGAGACCTGTCAATGGTATCTCGGAGAACTCGCCAAGATTGACCTCGCCTGCAGGGCCGATCTCATTGGCGTCATGTTTGAAAATGGTGCACTCCGAGTCCCTTTCTATGACAGGGAGTATCTTGTCTCCGGGGAAGGAATTACTGAAAACAGCGGCAGGGAGATATCCCCCGCTGTGCGGGTTGTACTCTGCAAATATATCATGACCTGCCCTGCCGAGCTGCCAGTACTGTCCGATAGTCTGATTACCTATCGGGAATTCAAGGATGCCGGTCCGCTGATCTCCTATTTCACCACCAACACCAACAAGATAATTGAAACCACTTTCGCCGGTAGGCTGAACGCCCTGCGGGAACGCTCTGTCACTCTCGGAGGAGAGATCCAAACCTCGCAGACCTATGATTTTTCAGTGCAGTTTCATGCCCTCCCCCGCATCCCGGTCGTGCTCAACTTCAATGATCGCGATGATCTCTTTCCCGCCAACGCCTCCATCCTCTATAGAGCTTCCGCCGAATGTTTCCTCGATATGGAATGCCTTGCCATAACAGGTACCTTATTGGCGGGTCTCTTGATCAGACCCTGATTCCGCAGGCTGCGACAAGTACTACTGGCAATAATCCCCGCTATTTTATAGACTGCGACTGTTTTTTCCGAGAGTGCATTTTTTACAGCTATGTTGAATGGCCAACCCATCAGGAGCAATACGTGCGTCATCCTGTCCATAGATGGAATCAAGAAAGTGTGAAAACCGATGAATGAAAAGCTGTCAGCCCCTCATAGACGTGTTCTCGTTGTTGATGACGAGCCTGATATGCAGAATCTCCTGTCGAAAATCCTGACAAAAAAAGGTGGCTACGATGTGCGCACAGCCGATTCAGGCGATAGAGGCCTGGAAATAATTGCGGCATGGCGTCCAGATGTGATCCTCACGGATATCAAGATGCCGGGAATGGACGGAGTTCAGTTTTTCGGTCGCCTCAAAGAGATAGACTCGACCATGACGACCATCATCATGACCGGTTTCGGAACGGTGGAGATGGCGGTTCAGACCTTGAAGGACGGGGTGTACGATTTCTTCCAGAAACCCTTTGATAATGATCAGATCCTGCACGCTGTTGCCAGAGCGATGGAGAGGACCGAACTCCTGCGCGATAAACAGAAATTTGATGAACTGCGCGACCAGCTGACGGGCAGCGGCGATTTTCATGGATTTGTCGGCAATTCTCCGCGCCTGCTGCAGGTTGAAGACCTGTTGCGGCGTCTGGGGCCCAGTAATATGACTGTCCTGATCCGCGGTGAATCGGGTACCGGCAAGGAACTGGCAGCCAGGGCTTTGCATGCCATGTCTCCCCGGGCGGCGAAGCGGATGGTCACCGTCAACTGTCCTGCCCTGCCCGAGCATATTCTCGAAAGCGAGCTGTTCGGCTATTGCAAAGGTGCCTTCACCGGTGCAGACAGGGACAAGGACGGGTTGTTCGTCGAGGCCAACCATTCCACTATCCTGCTCGATGAAATCGCTGACATCCCGATATCGATCCAGACAAAATTGCTGCGCGTCCTCCAGGAAAAAGAGATTCAGCCCCTTGGGCAGACCAAAACCTATTCTGTCGATGTCCGGGTGGTAGCCTCGACCAATCAGGACATTGAGGCAAAAATCGCCCGCGGAGAATTCCGGGAAGATCTCTTCTACCGACTGAACGTGGTGACTGTAACAATGCCGAGTCTGGAGGAGACCAAGAGTGATATCCCTCTGCTCATCCACTTTTTCCTCAAGAAATATCGTAAGGAGTACGATCGGCCCGAAGTCGAATTTTCCGATGACGCCATCCAGATGCTTCTGCACCGGCAATGGCGAGGTAACGTGCGTGAGCTGCAGAATACAATCAACCGGGCTGTTCTCCTCGGCACCGGCCCGCGGATCGAGAAAAACGACTTGATGCTCGATTCGCAGAATCACTGCGCGGAGAACTGCAAAACAGGAACCTGTAGCACTCTTTTTGAACAACTGCAGCAACTTGATTATGCTGGAGCAAAAGAGGTCGTGCTGCAGGAGTTCACCTCCTCTTATCTCCGCACCGCGGTCAGCAATACAGGAGGAAACATCTCTCTTGCCGCAAAAAACTGCGGCATGGAACGTCAGGCTCTGCAGCGCCTGTTGCGTCGCTATAAGATTGCGGCGGAGGATTTTCGCCGTACTGCCGAATGATTTCAATCTCAGGTATTAAGCTTTATCGTACTCCCGCCCCATAGATTCCCCCTTTCTTTTTCCCACTCTTTGTTTCAATGCAGCTCTCCGCCGCAATGTTTCCTGCCTGTTGGAGCATTCTTTCTTCCGCTTTTATCGTAAAAACGAGCATTTCTGCATTGGCGGTAACTGTCTGCAGTAAAAATGTTGCAGTGGAGTAATCATGTTGCAGTCCTTTGTGGTATCACTCGGCTGGAGTATGTTCTGAGGTTAAAATAATAGATAATAAATACAAAATGATATGGCATTGATAGGTGGGCTGTTTCCTTTTTTGTAATTCTGGTATCGAATCTGCAATCTGAACTATGAAGAGTGGCTGAACAGGCTGGGGAAACCGTCTGCCTCCCTGGCTTGTCCAGCCACTCTGCACGTGGTGTGTCGAATACTCGAGCCATACTGGACTGCAACATAAATGCTGCACTCGGAAAATGGAATTATGAAACCAGGTATATACAGAATACTTGCTCTCACTCCGATTATCCTGATCGTCGTCTTCTGTCGTGATGCCCTGGCCTTGCAGACTCATGGCGGTAACGAGGGTGTGGTGGTGCATCAGCTTGCCCATCTCCAGTATCTCGGCGCCTTGGGCTACCTCTACTGGGATATCCGCCGGAGTTCTTTTACCGGTGTGGGGTGGCGTTATCTCCAGCTGTTCTGCCTGCTGATGATGACCTGGAATATTGTGGCCTTCATCGGCCATTTTGCTCAGATGGCTCTGCCGGAAGGCGCGATCTCCACCGAGGACGGGTACTTGTCTGCCCTGCTGCTGCTGCCGTTACACTTTGGCAAGTGGATATATTATGTCACAGCCCTCGATCATCTGGTCATAACGCCTGCCCTGTTCTTTCTCTTTCTGGCCATGCGCTCGTTCTCTCGGGCGGCTGATTACGAAAAGGTGGAGGAAGAATGATGATTTCGGGTATCCCTCTTTTTCCGGCAATTTTTATCGATATTATCGGTTCTTCGGCCAATATCATCTTATCTTT
>JAIFKM010000090.1 GCA_020049575.1 Desulfobulbaceae bacterium | reverse complement strand
CTGGCCGATCTCATTGATCGTTTTTACTCCGCGGAATGCCTCCAATCCAACCTTCGCCTTAAATTCTGGAGATTGGAACTTTCTCTTCTTCACTTTGCTCATCGTTTCTCGTTCCTCATGATAGCGCAGCTTGAATTACTGTCTGAAAATTGGTGTCCACTATAGTTTTTTGGGAGTTCAGGTTTTGCATCTATTTGTTGATGATGTATAGCCGGTATGATTGTTTGTCAATATTGAGAACCAATACTAACTCTTGAAGTATCAACTAAAGCGGTCCTCGGTCTTAAATGTCTAGGCCTTACCGCTAGCCTTCCGGTTCCATAAAAACGGATGAATTCCTGTAAAACGGAATTTATTTGGATACCCAATGCCCTCTTTAAATATCAAATGATCAGAAGATTATTTTAAATATCGGGATCTTAATCTAATAATATAACCTTTTGTTTGAGTGGATTGTTTCTTGCAAGCATTATATATATTCAAGCATTTGACTGATGTGATTATCAGAAGATTGTCAAAATTGATACTTGCCCGGAGCCGTTTTCTTTACAAAACCAGGCTTGAAAATCTCATTTGTTATTAAATAGTTGCTGGACTGAATTACTCAAAATTGTTGATTGCTGTGGTGATTACCAGCGGATTGAACGGGATAGGCTTTGTTCAGGAGAGTGAACCATAATGAATTTGTCCTTACTTGCATATATTTGAGATAGTATTTCTAAGTTGTGATTCTTTGACTTCTCGCTCGCTCCAGACAAAAGGCCTGGCGTTTATAGATATTGTAATTATCGAGAATTACGTGGATCTCTTTTCCGTTGCTACCTGGTAGCTCCAACAACATCTGATCCATGAAGGCCAAAAACGACACCCCCCGTTTCAACTCGGTTGTCTGTGTATGAATAGCATCCTTGGCCACGTTGAGCGCTGCGAATAGGTTCAGGCTGCCGTGGCACTTATAGGTGCTCTTGAGTCCCCTGACAATTTTTCAACTGCTGGTACAAACATAGCCAGTAGCACGTTCCGGTGCCTGGATGCTGGGTTTCCCATTCACCGAAATCACCAGGGCTTTTTTCAGGCAGAGCCAGGAAGAGTCCGACAATGTCGGCCGCCTTTGGTGCAAACTCAGGTTCAGTTCTGACACACCAACGACGTTGCCGGGCTAGACAAATGTTTTGCTTGCGAAGCACGCGCCAAACCGCATCATCGGATGCGCCAAGACACCTGGCCACCGCCGGGCCGTCCCAGTATGCCTGGCCTTGAGGAGGCAGTTGTTCTTAGGTTTGCAAGACGCGTGCGCAAGACTCTTCGTAATATTTTAGTGACTTGCCGGAACGAGGTCGGTCATCAAGTCCGGCAATTCCTTCAGAGGAAAAGCGATTTCGCCAATTATTGATTGTGTTGGGTCGCACTTTAAGATCTGTGGCGACCTGGCTGACAGTTTCTCCTTCAAGAAGTTTGCTCATCATACGTGCCCGTTCTACTAAACACCTCTATGCTTCGACTGGCGACCCAATCTCTGATGGCTTTGCGAGCCTAGTCGTTGCATGGTGGAGGCAAGGCTTTTCTAGGCATACACGACTCCTTTCATGTTGAAGGTGAAAGGAAACACTAGCTGCAGTTGTCATTTGTCATGCCACCCTTCCCCAGGGTGGGCATCCAACCATTAAAGCTCGACTCAAAGAGTTTACACTATGGACAAACAACTACTTGAAAAGACAGTACGACAGCTGGCCGGACATCTTGTTGTTGAAACAGACAGCGAAAAGAGAAATCTCGAGACGCTCTACAAATCGCTTGGTCAGACGGATCTCAGCTTGAAAAGGGAACAACTCTCAAGGCCAGGACTCTCCATCGAAAAAGCGGATCTGTTCTTTGACGACACTATCCCTAAAAATAGATTTGCCGATCTCGATCTCGTTGTAAAAAATCAGATTGAGGATGGCAGAAAGAAGATGTACAGGATGTTCGTGAGGGATGTTCCCATCCAGGAACATCTCCTGCAAGCCTCATTGCCTGACTGGGCTGCAGGTTCCAAGGTGGACCACTCCATCGGCCCCTTTCTAAATAAAGACGGACGGAAATTCTGGTATGATTTCTTTCCCATAATTAAACTTATCTCTCTTTATATCCAGGGGGATACAACCCCTGCACTGCTTTTTAATATACGGGTAAATCCTGGGGACCCGCTTCTTAAACAGTACTCGATTATCAAAGGAACGATCTGGATCAACAGCAAATTCCTGGCACCGACTGCTCCCGCAGGCTCCTTTATCGGGTTGACAATTGACGGAGGACGTCTCAGCCTCAGTAAGAATCCGGTTAAACAGAGCGGAAAACTCACTGTTACCGCCGACACAGAGATATCACTACGACTCGCCCTGAAGCAGCCAGAAAAAATACCCGGACCAATATCAATATTTGGAGTTGATGCCAAGAACCTGAAGCTGGAACTCCCCAAGAATCTCGCTCTGCATTTTTCCGGCCAAGGACGCACTATCGAAGAAGTAGGAGACGGTGCATGGAATCTGTACGGCGACAAACTCAAATTTAGCTGGAATGAAGCAGAACAGACCCTCTATGATCCGATTCTGAAAAGAGTCGTGGTTCCCTTTAAGGCCGACAGGAACAAGCTGCAGATAAAGAGCTGTGCATCACCCTTTAACACGGTAAGCGGTACAGCACCTATTGAAAAATCCGGCTGGACTCTGCCGGTTGCAAGCATCGATATAAACCAACCAACTGAAGCTGCAGGCATTGGCGAGATGATGGTGAAAACGGGATCTGGCATAGTTGATAACTGGCCAAATCTCCAGGGAAGTGGTTTGAATCTCACCGGTCCCACGTTTCTGGTAAATTCCTCACAGATTCTTATCGCCGACCTCACCAAAGGCAACCCCCACGCAAGCCATTCTCTGAATCTCTGGCGGGATGAACTGAACAGTTTTGGCACCAAGCTCAAGATGACCTTCCCTTCCCCCGCCCTCTTTTTGTACCTGACCAATGCAAATGGCAATGAACTGCTCTCCACCTTTGCCAATTGCGATTTCCAGATAGACCGTCCGGTTAAGGTGAACGGCGAGCCGCCCGAGGTGCGATCGCTGAACTCCCTGCTGGTACTTGCGGTGAACAACAGTGATAAGTATATCGGCATCTTTGACGACAACCTGCTCCTTGACTCCCTGCAGACAGATCATAGTGGGGATATTTTCGACACCATGGCCTTTGCGCTCGTAAACGGGCTTTTCACGGTGACCCAGGTGAACGGTTGCCTGCTCTTTGGTACCCTTAGCGATGATTACAATACGGTGGCGAGCGGCTCATTCTTTCTCACATTTGGCCTCCATGGCTATCTCCCCACCTTGCCCGATCCATATGCGGCTAATCTGGGGCTCCTGCGCAATCAGTACAGGGGCAGAAAGCTCAGTAAAAAAGGCACGATAGCGAGTATCTCTGCCTGGCTGGTCTGCAAAACCCAATGGAAGGATGGTCCTGAAGCTGCAGAGGATGACGAGGTAAAAGTCTCATTTCACTTTGCACCCCTCAGCAACCAGTTCAGCGGTATATCGATTGTCCCGGATGCAGCCACACCCACTGATCCCGATACCGACAAGTCCGATGATCTTGGAACCATTCTCGAAAGAGATCCGGGTTTAGCTCAAGACAGGTTCAGAAAAAACAGTGCCTACCTAAATAATGATATCGGCAACATTCTTGCAGTCCATAATTTCGTCTCAAAAAGAAGCATTCCTGAAACCCGAGTCAACTCTATCAGGGCCGAAAAAGGCTTGGAAACAGCGAACATAAAGGCCATGGTAATCGACAAAAAAAGTCGGCCAGTGTTTGAAGACCAGTGGGACGACGCGACCGTAGATCTCCGCCGCTATATTTTTGCCCTGCTCGATGTCAGTACGGCTGCGGATCTCTTTGGTATCAGTTTTAATTTTACCCTGGAACGCAATCAATTTATTCCCACCCACAAACCTGCAACGACCACCACAGGCAGTGCTGGCTTTCCAATCCAGGTAAAAGGGATGGAGGTCGTGAGCAGGGGATCGAACGTAAAGGCATTCACAACACCGCAAATCTCCTGGGAACCGCTTGTGAACCTGAGTTTAATACCGCCCCTGCCAAACGATCCACCCTTTGGTCCAAACTATTATCCAAACGATGGCGGCCCGACCCAGATAAGCAACAGCGGCGAGGACACCGTAGCCCTTGCCCCTTTGGCTCTGACCAGTTATCTGGTCAACCATTTCGCTGCGGATACCCCGGATTTTCACGCATTTTCCCTGATGACCCTCCCCTTTGGCATGAAGGCGCTGGCAAAACTACAAAATGAATATGTGTACGACCAGGGAGGTGGCCAAACAGTAGTTCGCAGAGGTTCCAGAGTACGATTCAACGCAGAAGACTTTGGAGATAATGTTAAAGGCGGCTTGCAACTGCAGGTCAACGGCGGGAAAGCGACCATTGACGGCCAGAGTGACATGTTTGTTGGCAGTTGTGTGCAACTGACCAATGTCCTTGATGCCGTCGGCAACCTCGCCGGCAATACCCTTGGCCAGACTGTTTCAGAAATTTTCAACAACGAATTTCTGCTCCAACCACAGCCCAAATTAATCAGGCAGCGAGGTGTTCCCCTGACCCGAATCGATCTGAGCGGGTATGGCGCTTCTGCCTTCAGTAACTGGCTGAATCCATCGGCGGCCTTTGCCGAGACCAGCCAGGCAAAGTTTGACATAATCGTCGGTCGTTGCGCCCATGAGATAGTCCAGGTGAAATCTATTATCTATCCCTGGGGGATCAAGGTAGTTAGAACCATCACCATCTTCCGGACCGGCAGCGGTTATGTCTACCGTTTTGATTCCGGCTGGAAGGCGGAGAGCAGTGGCGAATACGATTTCCGCTATTTTGTCACTTTACAAACAAACGTTAAGGAAAAAAGACAGTCTCCCTTTGCTATCCACCCCGGCATAATAAAGGGGTTATACAACGTCAATAATATCATCGAAACCAACGATATTGCAGCGGTTGAAGGCAGCATGGCATCAACTCATTACGTTGACGATGCAGGGTTCTATGTCGACAACGCGCCAAATGGCAATGTCCTTGGCTATAAGCTGCAACCGGTCTATTTTGATGCGGATGTCTGGATCGATGATCTTGCGTCTGGTTTTTCGTTTAAGATAATTAACGGCATGAAGCGAAACGTCGTCCCCTCCAAAAAAATTGTTGGCTATGTCCAGTCTTCCCCACAGGGAATTCCGATAGATGACCAGACCCTGAGAAATCTTGCGATAGTCCAGCATGGGGCAATCAGCGGCCCCGTCGACTGCGAGATCAACCTGGCGGGAAGCGGCCAGAAGATGCGCCTTAACCGCTTTGACTTAAGCAACTCT
>JAIFKM010000056.1 GCA_020049575.1 Desulfobulbaceae bacterium | reverse complement strand
CGGACGTCAGGTCAGTAAGGGTGCCTTCCAGGCCATAGCCAACCTCGATCCGGATTTTCCGGTCATTTTTGGAGATGACCAGCAATGCCCCGTTGTCCTTGCCTTTCTGGCCTATCTGCCAGGTTTCCGCTGCCCTGAGTGAAAAATCTTCAAGGCTGTCGCCTTCAAGCGAGGTAACAATCAGGACGACCATCTGAGTGGATTGCTCGGTTTCAAAGAGGTTGAGCGAGTTCTCGAGCTGCTGGACGGTGGCTGGATCCAGCATTCCGGCGTAATCGTTGACCCGGCCTCTGAGCTGCGGAACCTCAAGAGCCAGGCTAGGCCAGGCCGGCAGCAGGAGGCAGAGCACTGCCAGAAGCAGTCGGCCTATTGAGAAGAAGTGGGTCAGGGCTGCCATTTCCGTATCCGTCGATGTCTAAAATTTGACCTTCGGGGCAGCCTTGGCCTCTTCATCCGCCTTGAAGTATTCCTTTCGCTCGAGGTGCAGCAGGATCTTGTTGGTCAGGCTCTCGGGGAACTTGCGGATCGCCGCGTTGAAGACCTCGACCGCCTCGTTGTAGCGCTGCCGGGCGACATTGATACGGTTCTCGGTACCCTCGAGCTGGGTCTGCAGGTCGAGAAAATTCTGGTTGGCCTTCAGGTCAGGATACTGTTCGACAACGACCATCAACCGGGACAGGGCCGAGGTCAGCCCCCCCTGGGCCGCCTGAAACTGCTGCATGGCCGCCGGATCACTGAGGGCACCGGGAGATAGCTGCACGGAAGTGGCCTTCGAGCGGGCCTGGATGACGGCCTCGAGGGTCTCTTTTTCATGTTTGGCATAGCCCTTGACCACCTCGACCAGATTGGGGATCAGGTCACCCCGCCGCTGCAGAGTCGATTCAATGTCGGACCAGGCCTTGAAGACTGCCTCCTCTTTCATCTGCAGGGAGTTGTAGCCGCAGCCGGTGAGCAGAAAAAGAGCAATGGTGCAGGTCAGGAACGAGTGCAGGCGTTTCATGGAACCTCCTGAGGTTGAATGATCGAAGAGCTGATTGCGGGCGTTCGCTCGAGTTCTTGAAAGCAGTTGTCGATTTGTTGAGTATGATAGTGTCTCTCTTGCTATATGTCCATATACTTCCAGCAAAAATATCGCCGGCGGGAGCCTTGCGGCAGTGATCGGCTCAGTACCTGTTGTAACTGCACATTTGCTTGGTATTTTTACGTATTTTTGCTCGAATCGGAGTGCCGGGCGCAGCGTATCCCAGGGTGATAACCAGGCCTATCCTGATCTTTTCGGGGATTGCCAGCACCTTGTGGATGGCGGTCTCGTCAAACCAGCCCAGCATGCAGGTGCCCAGGCCTAGTTCGGCCGCCTGGAGACAGAAATGCTCGGCGGCAATGCCGATGTCGATAAGTGAAAATTCCCGGTCTTTCAGCCTGGCGCCTATCTGGGTGACCAGTTTTGGCCGCTCTATGGTCAGAACAGCCAGGACAGGTGCCTGGGGGGCGAATCTGTTGAATGAGATGAGGGCGCTGAAGGTTGCCCGGGCGACCTGGTCCTTTATCTCCGGGTCGTCGACGATGATCAGTTTCCAGGGTTGGGAATTGCTGGCAGACGGTGCCAGACGAACAGACTCGATCAGTGTTTCAAGTTTTTCGCGCTCAACGGGCCTGTTCTGATAGGCCCTGACACTCTGTCTGATCTGTATCAGTTCCGAGAAGTCCATAAAATGTAATTTCCAGGCTTTTGTAAAGAATTTCAGATAAATAATCTCTGAACGAAAAAATGTTCAGGAATGGACATTTGGACAGGAAAATGCTAAATAGCCTGCTGAGGAAGAGGCCTTCTGCCGAAGAGAACATTTACTCATTTTACATTGCCCTGCCACTGAGAGAAACATGGAAAGACTATTGGTGATCATTGTCGCAGCTGTCATCGGGACCAGCTTTTATTACTGGGTTTCCTTGATGATTAAAAAAGAAGCCATCTGTGAGTACATCATGTCCCACCAGTGGCTGCTGCATCCTAACTCCATCTGCTACTGGCGGACAGCCATGGCCCTGGTGGGATTTATCCTCTATTTCTATACCGCCCATCAGTCCCTGGCGATTATAATCTTCACTTTTGCGGCGATACTCGACGGAGTTGACGGCATCGTCGCGCGATCGTGCAACCTTGTTTCCACCTGGGGGGAGTCGCTCGACCCGCTGTGCGACAAGCTGACCTACCTGCCTCCCCTGATCGGTTTTGCCTATATGGGTATTATCCAGCCGAAACTGGTCTGGGCCCTGGTCGTGGTGGAACTCCTGGGCCAATTTTTTGCTAGAAAGATCCTTGCCTATCTTAAATTTTCAGTGGCTGCCAACAATTTCGGTAAAATCAAGGCAATTATCTGTTTTGCCCTGGTCATCTACTGTGCACTGCTGGATGAAAATCCTGATTATGTCAATATGGGCGATGAAGTTCTGGTAGCCTGTATCACTCTCTCGTCGGCCTCAGTCGTCTTCAAGTTCATCCCTAACCGGCTGTACGCCGATATACTTTCCACCCTGAACTTCGCCTGCGGCATCGCCAGCCTGATTCTGACCCATAATCGGCATTTTGCCTGGGCTATCCTGGCGATCATTGTCGGCCAGCTGTTCGACCTGTTCGACGGGAGGATGGCGGAGAAACATGGCGGTACCAAATACGGCCCGTATCTTGATGATATTGCAGATTTTGTCAGCTTCGGCCTGTCACCGGCGTATGTGGTCTGGCAGTCAGGCGGTCGCTATGCCTGGTTCTTTGGCCTGATTTTCTTCTGCGGCGTGGCATATCGGCTGATCCGCTTTGTGGCTGTCGATAAGAAGAGGACTGATCTGCCCGAAGGTGTTTTCAATGGGCTGCCCAGTCCCGCCGGCGCCTTGATCGTGCTTGGCGCCGCCCTGCTCCTTCCCCCCACCTTATTGTGGGGTGCCGCGGCGATCTCGGTCGGTTTGATGGTCAGTCACATCCGTTTCGCGCACTTCGGCCGGGTAATATTGAAGCAGATCCCCAAACCCCTTTTCTTTTTTACAAGTTCGGCGATTATCATCAGCCTCTCTTTCATTCTCAAGACCAAGAATGTGCACATGTTCGGCTTCCTGATACTCTGTGCCGTCCTCTGCTATATGTTTTTGGGCAGAAAGATGATTCCGGGTAGATCATAGGATACCGGCAGAAAAGGCATCGGCCGCTCCTCTGAGATGGGCTGGACTACGAGTTGAGCGCCTGTACGGGTTACAGGCCCCAGGCGAAAGCGGCCATCGACAAGATTCCGTAGGTGATATTTCGGTGGATTCTGCTCCCTTTTGCACCTTTTCCTGCCGCGCCAAGAGGGGCAAAAATCGGTAGAAAGTGATCTTCGCTGGGGTGATTGCGCCGGGCCTCAGGCGCCAGCGTGCGGTAATCAAGGATATCCTCACCGGCCCCTTTTTCAATTGAGACGGCCAGCCAGTCGTCAAACGCCTGGGCATACGCGACCGGCGGGGCATCCATGGCGTATCTGCCGAATTCCCTCAGGTTGTGGGTTGCACCGCCGCTGCCGATGATCAGCACGCCCTTGTCTCTCAGCGGCGCCAGCGCCTGGCCGATGCGATGATGGTGGCGGGTATCGCTGCCGGTCTGGATGGAAAGCTGGATGACCGGAATCTCGGCATCGGGATACATCAACATGAGGGGCACCCAAGCCCCATGATCGAGCCCTCGCTGGGGGGAGACTGTACAGTCGAGGTCGGCTTCGCTGAGAATCTCTGAGATCTCCCGGGCCAGGCCGGGCTCTCCCGGACAGGAATAACGCAGGTCGTAGAGTTCGGCCTGAAATCCATAGAAGTCATGGATTGTCTGTGGTCTGTCGGGGCCGGAAATTGCCGGCTTCCGGCTGTCCCAGTGGGCCGAGACGCAAATGATTGCTTCGGGTCTGGGCAGTGACCGCGCTATTTCTTGCAAAAAGCGGACATCGCTGTTGTTCTGCAGGATAAGATCAGGCGAGCCGTGCGAGATGAAAAGGGTGGGCATCGGCATGGTGTGCTTTGTTCCGTTTGTCGTTTGCAAAAAAAAGCGCTCTCAGACACCGACCGGGTATCAGAGAGCGCTGTCGTAGTCGGGGATGCTGGCTGCCTTAGACCTCCACGTATCCTTTTCCCTTGCAGGTTGGACATTCCTGGTCGGGAGTGCATTGGCTGTCATCCAGCGCATCGTCACTACTGCTGCCTCGCCATTCTGAACTCACTTCGCAGACGCCTTCAATAATCTTTTTCCCTTGGCAGGTGGGGCAGGTCATTCTGGTCTTTTCTGGCATGGATATCTCCTTTGGTTGAACGTGAAATGCCGGGTATGTATCTCAAGCCCGGCCTGTTACGCCTGTTGGTCTTTCTCGTCAAGTACGATATACTCTTTCAGTTTTTCAAGCAGCGAGTCGGGCAGCGGTCGGCAGTACATGAAGGCGGCGGCCTCTTCTCCGGTGATCTTTTCCTTCACTTCCAACGGCAGGGAGCGCAGAACGGCTACCCGCTCCGGGTTCGGTTTTTCTTTGGGGATTTCGTTCGGGGTCATGGTTGCTCCTGGCAGGAGAATTTATAGGTGCTGTATTTCTTCTTATGGTGCTTTCGATTCGTTGTCAAATTACTGGTTGTTCCTCTTGCTGCAGATGTCAATGTCCGATGCGATTTCTTTATTTCCCTGCGGCAAATTCTCTTTCCAGACGCTTGGCAATCAACCGGCAAAACGGCCATCGGATCGTTTAGCCGCAACTTCTGCCGGCGAAGCCTGCATCCAGCCGGATCGGCTGTTCTGTACCTCGTCAAAGGCGGCAATATACGGCTTGATGTCCAGCAAAGGGGTGCCGTCCAGGACATCAATCCCTCGGATCGTGATGATATTGCCTGTAACATCGGTGAGTTCAACGATAGAGAGGCCGATGTGGTTCGGCCGCAGGGGCGATCGTGTGGCAAAGACCCCTCGAGCTGTCGAATCCATGAAAGGAATGACGCTCAGTTCTGTCCGCTCAGCCTTGTGGAACTGGTAGAGCAGATAGATGTGGCTAAATCCCTCAAGATCACGAAGACCTGGGGTGTGCTCGCTGAAAACCTCTATGGTTCCCAGTTCCCGGGCGGCTCCCTTGGGTTGAATGGGCATGTCTCGCAGTGTTTTGTAGGGGCTGTGGATGGTTCCGATGGGTTGCAAAGAATCTCTCCGTAATTGTCAGGGGGAAATGAACTCCAGGCGGTTGGTTGGATGAGGCAACGCACATCTTCCAGCGCCGGGTGTGTGTTTTATCGCCAGTAATACAGTGCCGATTTGCCGAGTTCCTGTTCGATCTCAAGCAGTCTGTTGTACTTGGCGATGCGCTCGCTCCTGCTGGCCGACCCGGTCTTGATCTGGCCGCCGTCCATGGCCACGGCAAAATCGGCCAGGAAGGTGTCTTCGGTTTCACCGGAGCGGTGTGAGATGAAGTAGCGCCAGCCGGCATCCCGACACATCCGCACGGCGTCGATGCTCTCGGTCACTGTACCGATCTGGTTGAGTTTGATGAGTACCGAGTTGGCGGTCTTTTCTTTGATGCCGCGATCAATATAGCGGGTATTGGTGACAAAGATATCATCTCCGACGATATCGATCCGGTTTCCCAGCCGTTCGGTGAACAGCCGGAATCCTTCCCAGTCGTTCTCTGCCAGAGGATCCTCCCAGGAGACGATCGGGTATTTATGCACCCATTCTTCCCCCAGGGCGATAAGGTCCGCCGAGGTCATTGGGCCGGCGCCGGAGCGTTTCAGGTTGTAATTGCTGGTCAGGTCGGTAGAGAATGAACTCGCGGCACTGTCAAGCGATATGGAGATGTCTCTGCCTGGCCGGTAGCCTGCCTGCTCGATGGCCTCGATGATGGTCTCGAGGGCGTCCTCATTGCTCTTCAGGTTCGGGGCGAAACCGCCTTCGTCGCCGACTCCGGTTGACAATCCTCGTGATTTCAGGATTTTTTTCAGGTTATGGAAGGTCTCGGCCACGGAACGCAAGCCCTCTGAAAAGGTGGGCGCACCAAGTGGCACGGCCATGAATTCCTGGATGTCGACGCTGTTGTCGGCGTGGGCTCCGCCATTGATGATATTCATTGCCGGCACAGGGATGCGGCGGGCGGCAGTTCCCCCGAGATAGCGGTAGAGCGGGATGCGCAGGGAGTCCGCCGCGGCTCTGGCCACAGCCATGGAGATCCCGAGGATGGCGTTGGCTCCTAGTTTGGCTTTGTTGGCGGTGCCGTCGAGGTCGATCATTAGCCGGTCAATGGCGACCTGGTCGGCGGCCTGTCTGCCGATGAGTGCCGGGCCTAGTTTGTCATTGACATTGGCCACCGCCTTGAGCACACCTTTGCCGAGATACCGGGCCTTGTCGCCATCCCGCAATTCAATGGCCTCGTTCTCGCCGGTACTTGCCCCGGAGGGGACTGATGCCGAGGCGACCGTGCCGTCATCGAGGTGCACGAAGACCCGCACTGTCGGGTTCCCGCGTGAATCGAGAATCTCCATTGCCCGTATTGCTGTAATTTTGCCAGCCATGACATGTCCCTCCCTGTCGTTTCAGATTCTTCTGTTGCGCACTTTCCTGCAGACAATCTTTTGATGAACCTAACTGTTATACTGTATACATCCGGCAGAGCAGGTCAAGCCTGAAATACAGTGGAGAAGTTCTCCAGGTTGATGGGTAAAGTAGGGATTGTCCCTGTTTTATTCTTGTCCTTGACAGATGCTCTGCGATGTAGGTAATGTTTTGCCTCGCATGAAGAAGTTTTATGGTTACTGACAGTATAATCAAATAAGGGAGATTGAGTCCATGAAGATAGTTGTCGGCTATCGGGGGAAAAACGTCGGAAAGGATCTGCTGGAACAGGCCGTCAAGCAAGCGAAGGCCTTTAACGCCGAGGTCCATGTTGTCACCTCCTTGATGGGAGGGGAGAAGACGGAAAAGGAAAAAATCGAAGAGGCCGAAGAAAACCTCGAAAATGCAAAGCGATATCTCGATGACCATGGCGTTAGGAATGAAACGCACCTCCTTGTCAGAGGGCGAAGCGCCGGCGAGGATCTGGTCATGTTTGCCAAGGAAAACGAAGCCGATGAGATCATTATTGCCGTAAAAAGCCGTTCCAAAGTCGGCAAGATCCTTTTCAGCTCCACAGCCCAGTATGTCATCCTGAAGGCCGAGTGTCCGGTGATCTCAATCAAGTAATTGTTCAAACACTGCACAAGAGTAAGGCCCGCCTTTCCTCGCGAAAGCAGCGGGCCTTTTCATTTTTTCCCTGAAGCCTTGCCGCAGCGGGCCGGATTCTATAAATCGATACCGAGGTTGTCGCGATAAGAGTTGCGGACAGCATTCACTTCAGCTTCTGCGGTTGCCGCATCCCAACCCAGTTCTGCCGCCATGATGCCGGCGATGGCCCGCATCTCAGATATCGTCGGACAGCCTGTCGTGCCGCAGTCAGTTCTTCGCATGATAACATCGGCAAGTTTTACGGCCATCTCCTGACGCACCGCATACACGACCTCAGCCCTGAGCAGCGGCGGCGCGATCCGCAGATATTCACCGGTTGTCGAGTCCTCCGCAATGATCCTGAAGATGTCGGTACACTCGTCGCCGTAGGTCTGTTCGATATGGGGGAAACGGGGGCTGCAGGCCGCACGCAGTTCGCAGTCGGCAAATGATTGAGGGTGGCAGGCCGCCGACCTCGGCCGGGAACATGGCACGGCTGGCGGGAGAACTTTCTTGGCGGCCAGCAGCAATTCGACCTCATGGGCAATGGCCGGGGCTGTGGTGTATTTGACGCCTTCAATGGTCATCAGCCCCTGAATGCCGTCCTGCCGTTCGTGATCAATAATCTGCGAATGCTTGACCACCTGCGGCGCCGTCTTGCTGCGGTCTTGGGTTTGGGGGCTGTGCGCGGGCACCAGGCCGGTGTGGCTGAAGATGACATTTTTTCTGGTCAGGCCTGCCAGCGGGTAGATGGCGTTCACCTCCTTGAGCAACTCGTCGATGTCATCGCCGGTAACTTTTCGGTCGGTCGCCTGATTGGCGATATAGGTATATGTTGTGCCGATGATTGTTTTATTCTGCCAGGGGGCGAAGAAGAACAGACGTTTGCTGCGCTTGAGGGCGGCATCCTGGTCGACAAAGTTGCTTGTCCCGGCCAGACCCACGCCGTAGCCGGGGAAGAGAGCCTTGTCGATGACGATGTTGACGGCCTTGGCGAGATCCTCTGTAGTCGGGAACTGCATGGATTTTCGCTGTATTTCTTCAAGCCAGGGGCCTGCGGCGTTGATCACGAGGGGAGCCTGGACGGCAAAGGCCTCGCCGGTCAATTGATCGACGACCTGCACCCCTTGCACCTGCCGGTCGGCGATCATGATTTTTTCGGCCTTGAGGTAATTGGCGCAGGCGGCATTACAGCGCATGGCCTCCTTGATGAAGGCAAGGGTCATGCGCTCAGTGTTGACGATCAAGTCGTCATACCAGAGAGCGGCCCCTGTCAGCCCTTCCGGGTTGATGCCTGGTCCGATCTTGAGGCATTCCTGGCGGGATAAGGTTCTGCCCCGACCAACCCGATTCCTGGCGGGTGCCCCCTGGTTCCGGTCGCAGCCGATAATATCGAACAGTGCCAGGGCGATGGCCATCACCGGTTTGCCTTCGATACCGAGACCGTAGGTTGGCATGATGCAGGGCATCGGGGTGATAAGGTGCGGGGCTATCTGCATGAAATATTTGCGGGAGCGGATGGATTCCCTGATTCTCTTGAAGTTGAGATGCTGCAGATAGCGCAGGCCGCCGTGCAGAATTTTCAGGCTGTTAGCGGAGGTGCCGCCGCCGAAATCATCCTTTTCAATCAGGGCGGTGCGCAGACCGGCGGTTGCGAGCTGATAGAAGATAGTGGCGCCGTGGATCCCGCCGCCGATGATGACGGCGTCAAAGGAGTGGTTTTTCAACAGGGAGATGTCTCTTTTCATGATTGTCGAAGATGAAATGATGGATCAGCTGATCCGAAGCGATATCTGGTCTTTACAGAAATTCCACAGGTTCTCGGAGCTGCCGAAATCGGTGGATGAATAGCTGCCGTTTGTTAGGATCTGCCGCAGGGATTTCCCGGGTTGGCTCATATCGAGAGAACAGCTCAGCAGGGTGCCGAAACTGCCGGCTCCGCGACGGCGGAAACTGCAACGCAGAGGGTCCGAGCCGCGGAGGATCGGGATGTCGGCATGCCGGGCCTGGTCGAACTGCGGCACGGACTGCCAGATGGCCGGACGGCCGCCGTTGTCTCCGAGAAAGATTGGCCGGTTTGTTTCTGCCTTGAGAAAACTGCTGATGATCCCGCCTCTCGGACCAAGCCATTTGCCGACTCCCCAGGGCAGTACGGGTAGACCGTCATTGCCCAGGATGCCGGCGACTGTCTCGGCCAGTCCCAGGCCATCGGCTACTGCAGGCTCGGCGGCAAGCGACAGCACCTCGAGTTTTTCCGAGGTGACGATCTGCTGGCCGGAGACCAGCAGGAGTATGTTTCCCGCGCGATCTTCCGCCTTCAGTGAAATGTCCTCAGCTGTTGACTCCAGTTTCCAGCCGCCGGCGTTGCTGCCGTTCAGTCGGCCAAGCTGTTGCCTGAGGTAAGAAAAGGCAGGCTGTTTCCGCGGTTCGGTGAGGACAAGCATGGCTGTGAGTTGCCTGCCTGCCGTAAGGGTATCGAGTGCCTCTCCGAAGGCCTGCCGGGCCGAGTCAAAGAATCCCGGCAGATCTGTCATGTCGTGGAGGTGGACATGGCTATCGATGGCCAGGAGTTGTTGGGCGATGAGCGGGGTTGGGGGCATGGTGAATTCTGTCTGGTTGCAAAGATCCGTGCCGACGTTTTGTGGAGCCTTATCCTCTAAGGACGTCGACGGCAGTGAAGCGGCACAGCAGTGTGCGTGTTGTCCGGAGCGGCTGGATCAGCGTATGTCTTCAGCTTTTCTCCGGCTCAATTTCTTAGCTAATACAGTTGTTACTGTCAAGCCTTTTCCATGATCCGCGCGGGTTTGGAGAACGGAGCCGGCAGCCGGAGAGACGCTGGGAAAAGCAGGGAACTCGGGTGTTCTCTTCTGTCGCGTTCAGAGAAATCGCTGCAGCGCCCGGAGGATCTCTTCCAGTCGGTAGGGCTTTGACAGATAATCGTTCATACCCGCGTCGAGGCATTGCTGATGATCTTCTTTCATGGCATGGGCCGTCAGTGCCAGGATCGGCGTCTTGACACCCGCTGCGCGAAGTATCTGGGTTGCCTCGATTCCTCCCATTATCGGCATCTGCAGGTCCATCAGTATCAGAGAAAAGGGGACTGTCGCGCCGAGTGCGGCCTCTACCGCCTCCCTGCCGTTGTCGACAATGATTATCTCCTTGATGCCGATGCCCGAGAGGATCTGGGTGAGCAGCGCTTTGTTCAGTTCCCAGTCTTCGGCGGCAAGGATCCGGATATTTTTCAGGTCCGGCAGGTCGATATCCTGTGAGTCTTCCGCCTCGGTACATTCGCAGGTCTCGACGGTGGTGACCGGCAGCCTGAACGAGAACGCCGCGCCTTCGCCGAGGCGGCTCTCAAGCTGTATTCCTTCGCTGCCCATGAGCTTGACGATTCTCTGGGATATGCTCAGACCGAGGCCAGTGCCGCCATATTCCCGGCTGACCGAACTGTCCGCCTGGGTGAACGGATCGAAGATCATCGTCCTGTGTGCCTCATCAATACCCGGGCCGGTATCCTTCACCTGGAAGATCATCTGACCGGTCTGGCCAGGAACAGGATCTTCGAGATAATCAACATCCAGCCAGATACAGCCTTTCCGGGTAAATTTCACAGCGTTGCCGAGCAGGTTGGTCAGCACCTGCTGCAGGCGGGTCTTGTCGGTGATGATATACAGAGGAAGGCTGGCCGAGGTGTGCATGTGCATCTCGACGCCGGCATGGAGATTCACCCCGGTGATGCTGACGATCTCTTCAAGCAGGGCTGGCAGATTGGCGGTTTCTTTGCTGATCGTGAACTTGCCTGCCTCAATCTTTGATATGTCAAGGATATCGTTTATGATCTTTAAAAGTGTCTCGCCTGAGGAATAGACACCTTCGATGTTTTCCCGCTGCTGCTCAGAAATAATCGACTTCAGCACGAGCTGGCTCAAGCCGATGATGCCGTTGAGCGGAGTCCGGATTTCATGGCTCATGTTGGCCAGGAATTCGCTTTTCATTTTGCTGGCAGATTCGGCCCTTTCCTTCGCCAGCCGCAGTTCTTCATGGGCCGCCCGCAGTTCTTCATTGGCCAGGGTCAGTTGGGTTGTCCGTTCCTCCACCCGTTTTTCCAGGGTGCTATTTGCCTCATGCAGGGCGATTTCGGCCTCATGCCGTTTGGTGATATCCCGCAGGGTTCCTTCGAGCAGCCTTCTGCCGTTTCTCTCGATAAGCCGCACGCTGGCCACGATCCAGACTATGCTGCCGTTTCGATGTTTGAGACGGAACTCCCTCTCATCTACCCTGCCATATAGTTCAAGGGCCTGCATGAGTGTCGTGCGATCTTGGGGATCGTAATAGAGTTGATTGGCGATATCGGTGATCGATGCAATCGCTTTCCCGGCCGAGGCATAGCCAAACATGGCGGTAAAGGCTGGGTTGGCGGCGACGAGCTGTCCTTCCTGGGTGGCGATGTAAATACCCTCGGTGGCATTATCAAACAAAGAGCGGAACTGCTCCTCGGCTGCCGCGAGGGCAGCAGTCTTGGCCTTCAGGGCTGAAATATCGCGAATCGCCACTACTGTCCGTTCGGCGGTGACCGGTATAAAGCGGATCTCGCAGCTGATTTCTTTGCCGTCCTGAGTGCAGATGAACTCCCCGGCCGAATCGGTTCGGCTGCGCAGCATTTCCTTGAACGGCAGCGGATTGTCAACCAGGGTATTTTCCCAGATCAGCTGGCCGGCCAATTCATTGCGGTTGATACGGGCGAAGTCGGAGGATGCACCGCCCCGTATATCTATGATCTTTCCCGTTGCATCGAGCCAGAGAAAGAGATCTGGAAATGCCTGGAAGACTGCGCGCAGGTCATCGTTGCGTTGCCGCAGTTCTTGAGAGCTGAGATCAAGCGAGAGCTGAAGCCTGGAGATGGTCTGATCAAACTCCTCGTAGGTCTGATCAACCAGATCGGTGAAAGGCTGGACTTCCGGCTGAATGCCGCGCTTCTCCAGTCGTTTGAGCTGTCTTTGCAGCAGGCGATGCACGATTAATCCTCGGAGATGGTCGTTATGGTCATGGTCTGGTTGTGCAGTATGGCCCGCAGGCCCGGATTGAACGGGGCTATCTCGCCATAGGAGTAAAACCCGGTCATGGCCGGATTATTGCCGAAGCACTGGGCTACGATCTCGGTTTCCTCCTCGGTGAGCTGTTTCAGGATGGCCTTGCGCCCTGCGCAACTGATCAGAATACAGAGCTCCGGGGTGTCGCCGCCAACACCCTTGGAGATGTCCGCAGCGGTTGCCGCTCCGTCAATCAGGTCGTCGGGGACGGCCCGCATGAAACGGGCATAACTGCCGATCGGTACGTCACCCGCGAAACTGAGACTATTGTTCGCTTCATTGACAGTTTTGATGGTTCGGACGGCTGGCGTATCGGTTTCGCTCGCCTGGATGCTGAGAGGGAAGTTTAATCCAGCGGCGGGCAGGTTGTCGGCGTCTTTGCCGAGATACTCCTTATACAGTGCCAGGGCAGAGTGTCCGTCAAGCTCGTAGAGCGTATTGCCGGTTGATGCCGTGATCAGTCGCTCGGGGCCGAAGGGGATCCAGCCGCCGCTTGAGCCGTAGCCGATTCTCAGTTTTTCGCCATACAGGCCGACAGCGGCGATGGAGGCTTGTTGGGCGACGCCGTCGAAGATAGTGTATGAACTGCCAAACTTCATGCCGTCACCTGCCAGGCCGCCGGTGATCGGTATATCCGCTGGCAGGACCTCGCTCAGACCGCGGACGATTTCGCTGCCGTTGGTCAACAGGCCGTCGGCCAGGACGAAGAGATGGCGAAGTCCCTGCTGCGGAAATTGCCTGGCGAGTGCCTGTGCCGCGGCTTTGCTGCTGGCGTAATCGTGTATGCAGACGCAGGCGCATATAACACTTGCGGAGGCAAAGGAGACAGCCGTGGCAATGAGGCGGTTGTCGGAGACCGTTGTGCCCAGGATTTCACCGGCGGTGGAGCAGCCGATCATCCTGGCCTTGGGGAAGGCCTGCTGCAGCTCGGTAAGGCACTGGCCGCGGGTGATTATCTCTGTGCTCCCGAAGACCAGGATAAGAGCTGCATCTTCGATATCAAAGGCGCTGGGCTGTCTGTCCCAGGTCTCCGCCTCTGTCCAGCAGTATTGGACAATTTTCATCTGCATATCCTCCGTGAAAGACTCCCTGCAGTACAAGTATAGCCGCTGGCCCGAAAAAAAGAAAACAGCGGCAGAAAAAAAACGTATTGCCTGGGGGCCATGCCGGTTTTTCCTGTCGGTGAAGTCGATGCCGGCTCTTCCGGGTGACGGTGGTGCGGCTTGCTGCGTGGGGAAAATGCATAAATGTATATTGACAAATCCGGGAATATATGTACATTGAGGGTATATGTACATATACATTGGAGGGCGTATGGAGTTGACCGGGACACAACAGAGATTTTTTGCATATCTGGCTGGCTGGATTGCCCGCGAAGGAAGGGCCCCGAGTCTGCGGGAAGCAGCGACCGATATGGGCGTGAGCCATACGGCGGTGGCCCAGTTGATCAGCCAGCTGGAGAAAAAGGGGCTGCTGGAAAGGCAGGGGCATTACAGCAGATCGCTGCGGCTGATTGCCGATCCCGGCCGGAGAAAACAGACCGAGGGTGGCCGACAGCTGCCGATCATCGGCCAGGTAACGGCTGGATTGCCGATGTATGCCCAGCAGGAATGGGATGGTTCGGTGGTTGTGGACAGCAGTCTCTTCCCCGGCGACAACCTGTTCTGCCTGCGGATCAAGGGGGAATCGATGCGCAATGCCGGCATCCTCAACGGCGATCTGGTGGTTTGTGAACCGCGTCAGTATGCCGAGAACGGTGAGATCGTGGCGGTGCTGATCCGCGGCGAGGAGGCGACGGTCAAGCGATTTTTCCTCCATCCCGATCATATCGAACTGCGGCCGGAAAATGAGGATTTCCCGGTCATGCAGTATCCGTTCAATGAACTGCTGGTCCAGGGCAAGGTGGTGGGGGTGGTTCGGGGGCAGGTCGATTCTTCCCGCCTGGCCGGGCCGAAAAAATCATGAAAGAGCGAAAGACCTGCGGCATTGCCGTCGGTACCAGCGGCTATTCCTACACCGAGTGGGTTGACAACGGCTTTTATCCGCCGGCGACCAGGACCTCTGAGATGCTGCCTCTGTATGGTAGCCGCTTTTCCATCGTCGAACTGAATTACACCTGGTACCAGATGGCCAGGGCCGAGGCCATTTCCCGCATGCTTGAGAAGGCGCCGGCCCATCTGCAGTTCGCCGCCAAACTCACCCGGACCATGACCCACGAGCGGGACGAAGGCTGGCTGGAGCAGATGCAGCTCTACCGCCAGGGCATCGCCCCGCTCGGCGATCGTCTCATCGCCGTGCTGGTCCAGCTGCCGCCTGATTATGACCGCAGCACCGACAATCGCCGCCACCTCGCCCATCTGCTCGACGGCCTGCAGGGTCTGCCGGTGGCGGTGGAGTTCCGGCATGCCTCCTGGGCGGTGGATCCGGTCTTTGCCGAACTCGAACGCCGCGGCGTGACCCTTGTGACGGTCGATGAGCCGGCCCTGCCGGGGCTTTTTCCGGTCCTTGACGTGGTAACCAATCCAGCCCTGTTCTATGTCCGCTTCCATGGACGCAACAGCGTCGGCTGGCAGTCGAGCAATATGCAGAAAAAATTTGATTACGACTACAGTCTCGAAGAATTGCGGCAATGGCGTGATGCCGTGCTGAAAAAAATGGCCGACCGGGCGGACCGGGGGGTGATTTTTTTCAATAATCATGTCCGGGCCCAGGCCCCGAAAAACGCTGCAATGCTTGCCGGTCTGCTGACTGGTGAGGCTGCTGTCTGAGCGGGTATCTGTCGATGTTCAGAGAACGATCCATCCTGCATTTCAATGTGGCCGATTTCGCCGTGGCCGTCGAGCGCGTCATCGATACCTCGCTGAAGAGCCGGGCGGTCATCATCGCTCCGTTTGCGGCCGCCCGGGCTGCAGTCTACGACATGAGCGAGGAGGCCTATCGGGCGGGGGTGCGCAAGGGCATGATGCTGCGGCAGGCGACCCGCATGTGCCGCGAGGCCGAGGTCCTGCAGCCTCGGGTCGATGTCTACCGCAAGGCAATGAAGGCTCTGCTCAGGCAGGCGCAGGAATATTCACCGCTGGTCGAGCATGGTCTCGAGGACGGCCATCTTTTTGTCGATGTCACCGGCACCCACCGCCTGTTTGGTCCTCCTGTCGATGTGGGGCTGCAGGTCCGGAGGGCGGTGCGCCAGCGACTCGGTTTGAACCCCATCTGGGCCCTGGCCGGCAACAAGCTGGTGGCGAAGGTGGCCTCCCGCCTGGTCAAGCCGGTCGGTGAATACATCGTCACCCCCGGCGAGGAGCAGCAGTTTCTTGCCCCTTTGCCGGTTTCGCTGCTGCCGGGGCTCGATGACCGCGAGGTCCGTCAGCTCCGGGATTTTCGCATCGCCACCATTGGTCAACTGGCCGGTCTCAGCCGCCGGCAGTTGATGGTGCCGTTTGGCAGCCGCAGCGACTATCTTCATGACATCAGCCATGGCATTGACAACAGCGCCATTGCCGCCGGGGCCCGGGAATCGGTGCCGGTTGATCACGAACATATCTTTGCCGATGACACCAACGACCAGCGGGAGGTCGAGGCGGCGGTGGCCGATCTGGTCAGCCGGGCCGGCCTCGAACTGCGTCGCCGGGGGCAGGAGGCCCGGAGGGTCGGTATCTGGATTGCCTATGCCGATGGCGCCCATGTGGTTCGCCAGGCGACAGCCCGCAGGCGGACGGCCAGCGACTTTTTGCTGCTGCAGCTGGCCGGCACGGCCCTGGCCAGGGCCTGGCAGCGCCGGGGGCGGCTGCGCAGCTGCCGGCTGGTCTGCGACGATCTGTACCGGCAATCGCCCCAGCTGGCCCTGTTTCCCGAAACACAGCCCGGAGAGGTGCGGCAGGACAGGCTGCTGATGGCCATGGACAACATCCGCAATCGTTTCGGCCACGGCCTGATCGCCACTGGCCGGCAATACCCCGCGCTGGAGCGCTGCTGCGGGACTGAAGCGAACATTCCCTGCCACTGAGACCGATCGTGGCGAATTCTCGAAGACGGACCCTGACCCGATGTTTCCTCTGCGCCTGCGTTCCTCGTACTCCCTGCTGCAGGCCACCGCCTCGCCGGCTGCCCTTTGCCGTCTCGCGCGGCAATACGGCTATTCCGGGCTGGCGCTCACCGATCGGGACAATCTCTATGGTCTCTGGCCCTTCCTGCGGGCCTGCCGACGGGAAGGGCTGCGGCCCGTTATCGGGGCCGAGATCTCCGAGGCCGGCGGTAATCGTTTCGTTACCTGTCTGGTGCAGACCCCGGCGGGCTATGCCCATCTCTGCAACCTGCTGACCCTAAGGCATACGGCTGGTTTCGACCTGATCCCGGAACTTGCGCGGCATGGAGAGGGCCTGTTGCTACTGGCCGACGATCTACAGATCCTTGAGCAACTGCGGGCCAGAGGGCTGCGGCTGGCCGCCGATCTCGGGCCTCAGCCGACCGAGAGGGGCAGCCGGCTGCGGCAGTGGGCGAAGAAGAACGGGCTGCCGGCGGTGGCCACCCCGGACAGCCGGTTGGCCGGCGAAGATGAGCTTGAGCTCTATCGCCTGCTGCGGGCCATTGTCCTGAATACCAGCCTCAGCCGCCTCGAGAAGCTCGAGTCATGCCAGCATGTCCATAGTTTTGCCCGGCCGGAGAACTACCGGCGGCGTTTCGAGATCTGGCCCGAGGTGGTCGCGGCCTCGGAGGAGCTGGCTGCCGGCTGCCTTTTCAGCGGGCCGGAGTTCGGCACGGTGATGCCGCCCTGGCACGGCGATGGCAAGGAAGATCCGGCGGCGGTGCTGCGGCTGAAGGCCTATCAGGGAGCCTGCCGGCGGTACGGCGACGATCTCAGTGAAATCGTGGTCGAGCGGCTCGAACATGAGCTCAATGTCATCGAGACGATGGGCTTTTCCTCATATTTTCTGGTGGTCCGCGATATCGTCCAGAGAAAGGGAACTGACGGCCGGCGCAAAAAAAGGCGGATCTGCGGCCGCGGTTCGGGGGCTGCCTCGCTCGTCGCCTATAGTCTTGAGATCACCAATGTCTGCCCGCTTAAATATAATCTCTACTTCGAGCGCTTTCTCAATCCCGGCCGCACCGACCCGCCTGATATCGATATCGATTTCGCCTGGGACGAACGCGACCAGGTCCTCGACGATGTCCTGCGGGATTTTCAGGGCCATGCCGCCATGGTCAGCAACCATATCTCCTTCCAGCCGCGCATGGCAATCCGCGAGACGGCCAAGGTCTTCGGCCTGCCGGACTACGAGATCTCCCGGATGACCAAACGTCTGCCCTGGGTCTATCGCCAGGCCGAAGATGGGCTGCAGGAGCAGCTCGAGAGCATCCCCTCTCTTGCCGATCAGGATTTCTCCGCCCCCTGGCCAGAAATTCTCCGGCTGGCTGCCAGGCTGATCGGTATTCCTCGCTATCTCTCGGTCCATCCGGGCGGCGTGGTGATTACGCCCGGACCGATCTCCGATTATGTGCCGGTTGAGTATGCCGCCAAGGGGGTGCCGATCATCCAGTGGGAAAAAGACGGTACCGAAGAAGCCGGCCTGGTGAAGATCGATATTCTTGGCAACCGCAGCCTCGGGGTGATCAGGGACTGTGTGGCGGCGGTGCGGCAGCGCGGCGTCGTCCTCGATGAAATAGGCTGGAACCCGGAGGACGATGCCCTGACCAAAAACGCGGTGGCCTGCGGCACCACCATGGGCTGCTTCTATATTGAGAGCCCGGCCATGCGTCTGCTGCAGGAAAAGGCCGGCAGCGGGTCATCCAGTCCTCGATCATCCGTCCGGCCGCCAACGAGTTTGTCCGTGAGTATGTCCGGCGACTGCACGGCGGGGCCTGGCAACCTCTGCATCCGGCCGTCGGCGATATCCTCGACGATACCTTCGGTCTGATGGTCTATCAGGAGGATGTCTCGAGGGTGGCGGTGGCCCTGGCCGGTTTCAGTCACGCTCAGGCCGACGGTCTGCGCAAGGTGATGTCGAAAAAGGATAAGGAACTGCAGCTGCGCGATTATAAGAACAGGTTCTATGCCGGCTGCCGCCAGAGGAAGGTCGAGGATGCCGATATCGACCGGGTATGGCGGATGATGCTCAGTTTTGACGGATATTCGTTCTGCAAGCCGCACTCGGCCTCCTATGCCCGGGTGTCCTTCCAGGCGGCCTACCTGAAGCATCACCATCCCGCCGAATTCATGGCGGCGGTGATCTCCAACCAGGGCGGCTATTACTCGACCTTTGCCTATGTCTCGGAGGCTAAACGGCTGGGGCTCCGGATCCTGCCGCCGGATGTCAACCGCAGCGATGTCGCCTGGCGGGGCGAGGACGGGCGGTTGCGGGTGGGGTTGCAGGCCGTCGGGAATCTTTCGGCAAAGCTCGTTCAACGCCTTCTCGATGAGCGCGGCCGGCGAACCTTTGTCAGTGCAGGTGATTTCTGGCAGCGGGTTCTGCCCGCCGATGATGAATCGCAGGCCCTGATTCATGCCGGCGCCCTTGATGGTCTCGAAGAGGCCGGCAACCGTACCGCCCTGCTCTGGCAGTGGGCGGCCTTCAAGCGGGGGCGGGCGATGTCGGCCGCCGGTTCACTCTTTGCGGTGCGGCTGCCCGAAGCCCCGCCGCTGCCGCCGCCGGATATGAAGACCAGGCTGCGCCGGGAGTACGAGGTCCTCGGCTTCCTCTGCGCCTCGCATCCTCTTGCTCTTGTGGGCAGCTTGCCGTCGGGGCTGGTGAAGGTGTCTCAACTGCGGAGTTGCGTCGGCCGCCGGATACGCTGCGCCGCCTGGCTGCTGACCGGCAAGCTGGTCTCGACCAAGAGTGGCGACATCATGGAGTTTCTGACTTTTGAAGATGAAACCGGGCTGGTGGAGACCACCTTCTTTCCGGGGATCTACCGTCGTTACGCCCATCTGCTCAGCAGCAGCCGGGCCTATGTCCTGAGCGGCATTGTCGAGCAGGATTACGGCGCCATTACCCTGACCGTCGAGCAGGTCATCTCGCTGACGCCGGTATGAGGAAATGATGTCTTGATTTTCTGGAAATGATTGCAAGATCTCCCCTGCCGGAGAGTATTTCTGGCAGGGGAGCGTGAAGATGGCGGGGAAATCGTCGCAGATCGGCCGAGTTGGTTGTCAGCGTCGGATTCCCTTTTCGGCTTCGATCAGGGCAGAACGCTCAGGGCCTTGTGGTAGTCCGGTTCCTGGGCAATTTCCGGCACGAGTTCGGTGTAGATTACCTTGCCGTCCGGGTTGATGACGACGATCGCTCTGGCCAGCAGGCCAGCCAGCGGACCGGTAGTAATAGTCAGGCCGTAGTCGAGGCCGAAAGAGGCGGAACGGAAGACTGACAGCGGGATGACATTGTCCAGTCCATCGACCTCGCAGAAGCGTTTGTGGGCGAAGGGCAGATCAGCAGAGATGCAGAGTACCACCGTATCTTTCTGGAGGATGGCCTCGGCGTTGAAGCGGCGCACGGAGGCGGCGCAGGTCGGAGTGTCGATGCTGGGAAAGATGTTCAGGACAATGGTCTTGCCGGAAAAATCATCCTGGGTGCAGGAAGAAAGATCGGTCCTGGTCAGGTTGAAGGCAGGGGCTTGGCTGCCGATTGCCGGCAGGCTTCCCGAGGTCTCGATCGGATTTCCTTTCAGTGTGATTGTTGCCATCAGAGTCTCCTGGATAAAGGTTCTTGGTGCCAAAAGGCACCCGTCGCAAATTGCTGGCGGGCAGTGCCACTTCTTTACAGAACAGTTGTACTGGAAATATTCGTATCCGAGGGCCTTCTGTCAAGTCTACGGTTGCAAGACAAAGTGGTCGGGTGTCAATCTGTCAGTTGATTGGCCAGTTCGATGAGATTGCCGTCAGGGTCACGGAAATAGACGGAGAGCAGGGGACCGGTGGAACCGATGCGGCGGACAGGGCCCTCGATGATTTCCACTCCGACATTGCGCAGGTGGATGATCGCCTCTTCAAGGGGGGTGCTGCTGAGAAAGCAGAGATCGGCGCTTCCCGGTTGCGGCACGGCGGCATGGGGTTCAAATTCCTCGCCGGCCAGGTGGAGGTTGATTTTCTGCCGGCCAAAACAGAGGGCGACCCGGCCGTCACTGGAGATGATCTCTTCCATGGCCAGGGCCCGGGTGTAGAAAAAGACGGTGGCCAGGATGTCATTGACCGTCAGCACCAGGTGATCGAGACTGTCGATATGTATGACCATGGGATTGAGTGCCTTATGGGCAGTCTGTGACGGTTGCGGGAAAGATGCTGTTCATGGTAATTCCTGTGTTGCAAAAAAAGTGGGGTTTTGACCGTACGGTACAGGAAGGTCCCGTTCCCGTCAAGGCAGGGTGGCGATCTTCTCGCTTTGCCGATACCTGCTTTCTGTGATATATCAGGAGGCTGCACTGTCCGACAGTCAATGAAATGAAAGACTTTTTGCGTGATCGAGGTGGCCCCCGAGGCCGCCCGGCACATCCTCTCAGCCTACAGGATACACCAGAAGATGAAACTTCCCAGACTTGAGTTTGCCGATCTGGCCAGGGCCGGTCATGTGACCCGCTGGCACAGCGTCAGGACCACCAGAGACCAGACCCTGGCAGAACATCTCTTCATGGTGACGAGGATCTCCAATCGTCTGGCCAAAGATATTCTGGGACCCGATCTCGACGACTCGGGCCTGCTGCGGATCATGGAATATGCCTCGCTGCACGATACTCCGGAACTGCTCATGGGAGATCTGCCGAGCCCGCTGAAACGGCATATCGAGGCAATCAGCGGAGAAGACAATCCTATCCTGGCCATCGAGAAGCAGATTGCGCCCTGGCTTACCGAGATGAAAAATGAAATCCAGCGCGACCATCCCGAGCATCTGGTGATAGTCAAACTCGCTGATCTCATCGATGCCGTTCTCTTTATCGAACATGAGGGTATTGGCCTGCACGCCCAGGAGGTTTGCCGGGGGCTCAAAGACATCCTGCGGCAGAAAGTGGAGAGCGCTGTCCGCACCTATCCGCAATATTCTTGGAAGATTGCCGAGGCCTTGCTGGAAGAGTTGCTGCACAAGGCAGTCGACGGCCAGATTGCTTTTGAACGGGTGGATCAGGGCCTGTGAGAAAGGCCTGGGCAACCGCACGTCTCTGTGCAAAGAAGAACACTCGCGGAGGGAAAAGGTGAAACGATTGACAGACCGACTGGTCCAGTGTGACTGCTGCCCGCGCCGCTGCGGCGTGAATCGTCTTGAGGGCCAACTCGGCTTCTGCCGGGTCGGTTCCGGCATCCAGATTTCCCATGCCGGCCTGCATTTCGGCGAAGAGCCGCCGCTGTCGGGCACACAGGGCTCCGGCACCATATTCTTCGCCGGCTGCAACCTGCGCTGCGTGTTCTGTCAGAATTATCAGATCAGCCAGGAATTTCAAACAGTTCCCACCTGGCTCCTGAGCACCGACGAATTGGCGGGCGTCATGCTGCAGCTGCAGGATGAAGGCGCCCATAATATCAATTTTGTCTCCCCCAGCCACATGGCCTTCCAGATGGCCGACGCGATCACCGCGGCAAAGGGCAGGGGACTTGTCATTCCAGTGGTCTACAACTCCAACGGCTACGATTCACTGGAGGTCCTCGGCCTGGTTCGCGGTCTGGTGGACATCTACCTGCCGGATCTGAAGTACCTCGACAATGAGCTGGGAAAACGGTTTTCGGCGGTGGACGACTATGCCGAGATTGTCCCCGGCGTCCTGGCGGAAATGCTTGATCAGGTCGGTCATCTGCAGACCGACGAACAGGGAGTAGCGACCAGGGGATTGCTAGTTCGCCATCTGGTGCTGCCCGGACATCTCGACAACAGCAGGCGGTGCCTGGACCTTCTTGCAGGCATGTCAAGACATATCTTCGTCAGCGTCATGTCGCAGTATTCTCCGCAATACAAGGCCCGTGAACATGCTGGTATCAACCGTACTCTGACGGCAGCTGAATATGCCGAAATAACCGATTACGCGCTTGATCTCGGCCTGGAGAACGCCTTTGTTCAGGAACTTGCCAGCCATCAGCACTACCTGCCGGATTTTGAGCAGGATCAGCCTTTTGCGCCTTCTCCGAAGAAATCTCCCGGAAGAAAGGCCGTGCGGCATAAAAAAAGCAGCGGTATTTGACAAAACACGCCGCCATGTCGGAATCGCAAGGAAGTACCGCAAAGCCCCCTGTAAGCCAGACAGACCGGTCCCGGCCTGTCCATAAGCTTCCAGAGACTTTTCTTCGTATTCCTCCCGAGTTGTGCCTTTCGTCCTTGCACTGATATGCCCAGGTGTGTAAAGAAACCATGTGGAGTCATTGACTTGAATTCTTCAGCGATTGAGCAGCGACATGGCATTTACCCCGGTAATCGGCAGATCGATCAGAAAGCAGCTGGAAGAACGCGAGGAGCAGATCCTCTCGCCCTATGCCACCCTGAACAAACATTCTCGCGGACGGATGCGGCCCGAGGAGGATGATGCCGGCGACATCCGACTGCCCTTTCAGCGCGACCGTGACCGCATCACCCACTCCAAGACGTTCCGCCGTCTCAAGCACAAAACCCAGGTCTTCCTGGCGCCGACCGGCGATCACTATCGCACCCGCCTAACTCATGTTCTCGAGGTTTCGCAGATTGCCAGGAGCATGGCCTCGGCTCTCTGCCTCAACGAGACCCTGACCGAGGCCATCGCCCTCGGTCATGATCTTGGCCACACGCCCTTCGGCCATGCCGGTGAGGCAACCCTCAACGAACTTCATCCCGGCGGCTTCCGTCACTATATCCACAGCCTGCGGGTGGTCGATGTCCTCGAAAATCGAGGCCAGGGGCTGAATCTGACTTTCGAGGTGCGCAACGGCATCGTCAAGCATTCGAAGGGCAACAGCGAGATCCTGCCCAAAGACCACTCAGAGCTTGCCGTAACCCTGGAAGGCCAGTTGGTCCGACTGGCCGATATCATCGCCTATGTCAACCACGATATGGACGATGCCCTGCGCTCAGGCATCCTGCAGGGCAAGGAACTGCCCAAGGCTATCCGGGATGTGGTGGGAGAGAGGCATTCCAAGCGAATCGGCGCCATGGTTCGGGATCTCATCGTCGAGACCCTGCAGGCCGACGACGGCATGCTGCATATAAGCGAGACAATGCTGGCGGCCATCACCGACCTGCGGGCCTTCCTCTATGAAAATGTCTATCGCTATTATAAAGTTCATAATGAATTCGAAAAGGCCCAGCGTATAATCCGCGATCTCTATGCCCATTTCATGGAGTACGGCCTGGTCAAAGGGCCCGGCGACGATTGGGAACCCGGCGAGGGGCCGGTCGAGTGGCCGGATGAAAAGACCGCCCACCGCCAGGTCTGTGACTATATTGCCGGTATGACAGACCGCTACGCCCTGAACCTCTATGAGCACATTTTTCTGCCCAAACCCTGGAGCGCCCGCTGATCCTCCCGCTCCCTGCCGTCTTTCGACTCTGGCCATTTCCTTTTTCTTTTCCCGGCTGTATCGGGTCCGTGACCCCCTTTTTCGGCCAGCACAACGGAAAAAATGTTGAATTAATAATGGTTCATAGTTAGTCTCTGGGCTGTCGGCAGGCCCGCATTCCCTCTTATTTTTCCAGACCGTTTTTTCCTCTCGTCGACACCGATCAGTAATTCTGCAGGGCAGCGAGGTTGGCGGCATCATAAATATTCATCAACTCACAAGGCAATTGGCGAGAGATCATGGCGAGTAAAGAAGATAATCTGTTGAGCAAAGGGTACGATTTTTCCATCGTTGAAGAAAAATGGCTGAAACACTGGCAGGAGCACAACTGCTTTGCCGCCACTATGCATGAGGGGCGGCCCTCGTTCTCCATCGTCATTCCGCCACCGAACGTAACCGGGGTACTGCATGTTGGCCATGCCCTGAATAACACCCTGCAGGATATCCTCACCCGCTATCACCGCATGTGCGGTCATAACACCGTCTGGATACCGGGCACCGATCATGCCGGCATCGCCACCCAGAACGTCGTCGAGCGCCAACTTGCCACAGAAGGCAAGAGCCGGCATGACCTCGGACGCGAAGCCTTTATCGAGAAAGTCTGGGAGTGGCGCAAGGATAAGGGCGGCACGATCATTAATCAGTTGCAAAAACTTGGCTCGTCCTGCGACTGGCAGCGCGAGCGCTTCACCATGGATGAAGGCCTGTCCAGAGCGGTGCGCGAGGTCTTTGTCCGACTGTTCAAGGAGGGTTTGATCTACAAGGGGGACTATATCGTCAACTGGTGCCCGCGCTGCCATACGGCCCTGGCCGATGACGAGGTTGAGCACGAGGACAGGAAAGGCAGTCTCTACCATATCCGCTATCCCTACGCCGACGGTTCCGGCTCTGTGGTGGTCGCCACCACCAGGCCGGAGACCATGCTCGGCGATACCGGCGTGGCGGTGCATCCCGACGATGAACGCTACCGCCATCTCGCCGGGACCGGCATCAGGCTGCCGTTGACCGATCGAATCATCCCGATAGTCTTTGATAACCATGTGCAGATGGATTTCGGCACCGGCGCCCTGAAGGTGACCCCGTCCCACGACCGCGATGATTATGAAATCGGTCAGCGACACGGCCTGGAACTCCTCAAGGTGATGGATGATAAGGGCGTGATGAACGAGGCGGCCGGGAGCTATCAGGGGCTCGATCGTTTCGCCTGCCGGAAAAAGGTAGTGGCTGATCTGGAGCGGCTCGGCTTTCTGGTAAAGGTCGAGGACTATGAGCATGCCGTCGGTCTCTGCTACCGCTGCAAAACGGTTATCGAACCGACCACCTCGCTGCAGTGGTTCGTCTCAGTTCGGCCGCTGGCCGACAAGGCAGTGGCAGCAGTGCGTGACGAGCGCATCAAGATCTACCCGAAAACCTGGTACAACACCTTTTACAGCTGGATGGACAATATCCGTGACTGGTGCATCTCCCGGCAGATCTGGTGGGGCCACCGCATTCCGGCCTGGACCTGTCTCGACTGCGGCGAACTGATCGTTGAATCGAGCGATCCCGAGACCTGCCCGAAATGCGCCTCGTCCAGGCTTGAACAGGAAAAGGATGTGCTTGATACCTGGTTTTCGTCGGCCCTCTGGCCGTTTTCGACCATGGGCTGGCCGGAGCAAACCAAAGAACTGGCCACCTTCTATCCGACCTCGGTGCTCATCACCAGTTTCGACATTCTCTTCTTCTGGGTTGCCCGGATGATGATGATGGGCCTGCACTTCATGGATGAGGTCCCCTTCAGGGACGTCTATCTCCACGCCCTGGTGCGCGACAAGCACGGCAAGAAGATGTCGAAATCCACTGGCAACGTCATCGATCCGCTGGAGGTCATGGGCCGCTACGGCACCGATGCCATGCGCTTCACCCTGACCGCCTTTGCCGCCCAGGGTCGCGAGATCAAGCTCGACGAAGACCGCATCGAGGGGTACCGCTTTTTTATCAACAAGATCTGGAACGCCGCCCGCTTCGCCCTGATGCATGTGAGCGATTGCGACCTGTCGATCAGACAAGTCACCCAGAGGCCGCAGGAATTATCGCTGGTGCACCGCTGGATTCTCAGCCGCACGGCGGCCACCATCAGCGCGGTTCGGGCCGGGCTTGACGGCTACCATTTCAACGA
>JAIFKM010000118.1 GCA_020049575.1 Desulfobulbaceae bacterium | reverse complement strand
CTCCGAATATCTTTCCAAACCGACCAGACTGTCCAAAGAGGAAAAGGCCCTGATCAAATGCCACCCCGAGGTCGGCTATGAGATCCTGAAAAACATCAAGTTCCCCTGGCCGGTTGCCGAGATTGTCTATCAGCACCATGAGCACCTCGACGGCTCCGGCTATCCCCGGGGCTTGATTGATGAAGACATTCTCATCGAGGCAAAGATCCTCAGCGTCGCCGATGTAGTCGAGGCCATGTCATCCCACCGGCCCTATCGGCCCTCTCTTGGCATACAAATGGCCATCGACGAACTTCGCTCAGGCCGGGGAAGCCATTATCATGCCCCGAGCGTCGACGCCTGTATCCATCTCATCCTGGAAAAGAAACTCGATTTCATCCCGCCCGAGGAAGGAAACCTCAGGGGACTTGCTTGAGATTTTCACATCCGGCTGTGGGACAAGTATTTCTCTTCAAAAATCTCTCACGAGAATTGTGCACTGTACTTCCGGCAATTAAATGATTACTTGTAGACAGCCGATCAGGAAAAAAGATCAAAGAGAAATTGTCAGAGAAGGTCAGCAACTCTTAGATATTGTCGCTAACAGCTTGAAAATTATGGCGGAAGTGCATGGGAATCGAACCCACCTGACAGGCTATTAACCCGCCACACCGGATTTGAAGTCCGGGAGGGCCACCAGTGCCCTGACCACTTCCATAGAGGAAGCTTGAAACAAAGACAAGCAGTATACTAATTAGTGTTGACCTTGAAAACAACTTTTTATTATATTGATTGCTTCACTGTTTTCCATTCTGAAAAAATGCTTCTCGACAAAGAAGATTTTCAGGCCTGCAGGCCTGCCAGCGTGGAACTCTCAACTCTTACTCCTACTGAAAAGATAACACATGCAGTGTGAAAGACTCATAAAATTGGCCAAGTCCTGGTATCTCAGCGTCAGAGATGAGACGATGGCCCCGGCCCGCATGATCTCCTTCATAGAGCAACATGTCGATAATTGCGAGATCTGTCAGGCCGACCCGGACATACGTGACGAGATAGCCAAAATTACCGAGATCATCCTTCCCGAATCGAAGCTTCCCAAGGCCATGCGTCTGGTGAGTGAGCATGATGACGATGAAGAACTCGATGAAGGCGAGGGAGATCTCACGGAAGAGACGGCAGAGGGTGACGAGGATCTTGACGAAGATCTCGATGAGCTTGACGAACTTGACGAACTTGCCGAGGAACCTCTTCTTGACGATGATGACGAAATCTGAGATCCATCAATCCTTCTGACCAGCCCTTCTTGATGGCAATCGCCCTGTCATCCTCGAGAGCGCTCTAGGCGCCCGGGGATGACAGCGTGGACTGAAAACAAGACAGGAAGGCCGGCCATTTTCTTTCCAACCCTCCCCTGCTTGCTTCATCAGCCGTTACTATCCGTCCAAGAGCCTAATTTCCCGGCGATATAGGTGTTGATCGCCAGCTGCTCCTCAGTGCCCTTACCGGCCACGGAAAGAGGCTCGCCAAAAGCGAAACAGGTTTTTTTCGATACATCTATCGATCCGAAATCCTTAATATATTTTCCATTTTGCCAGGCATCGGTCTTCAAGGCAAGAGGGATGATCGGCACCTCGCACTTCTTGGCCAGCTTCACCCCTATAGAACTCATCTGCTCGGGATCAAAGGAATTTGATCGAGTCGTCTGGGGAAAAACGATGATTGAAATAGCCTGCCGCAATCGTTTCTCACCCTCTTCCATCACTGTCTTCAAATCCTGACGGGGATTTGTCCTGCTCACTGCCACCGGATTCCGGGCGCGCATGACATGCTTGAAAACCGGGTAATGCAACAGGCTCTCCTTGACCACAAAGGTTACAGGTTTGAGCGGCTGCACAATTCCGGGCAGGAGAAGGGTCTCCATCATGCTCATGTGATTTCCAATGATGATGCAGGGTCCTTCAGTGTTCCGCAGGTTATCCAGACCGAATATCTGCACGGAGAGGCCTATGCCCTCAAGTAAGCGCAGGACTTCAATGCTGCTGCCCGACCAGGCAGCCCCGTCATACCCTCCACGTTGAGCCAGCCTGCTGGCTTTGAGTACAACCATAAAAAACCTGGCATAAAACGACAAGGTGGGCACTGCCTTGGAAATCAGCGAGAGTTCAGCATTCGCTGTCCTGTAGGTCGACCCGGTCAGAAATCCTTCCTTCATATACATTTTGCTCCCGCAAGTTTTTTACGCACGGCCAAGGCACTCTCTTTACAACCATCTCATCTTTTTGAGATAGAGCATCTGCAGAATAAACACCCCGATAATAATTCCGACAAAGATCGTAAATCCCCACCTACTGTCGCTCCCTGGAATACCGCCGACGTTGGCTCCCAGCAGTCCTGTGAGAAAACTCAAGGGCATGAAGATCGTCGCCACCAGGGATAGTGCGTACATCCGTTTGTTAATCTGTTCGGATAGACGGCTGGCTAGTTCTTCATGCAGGACAACCGCCCGATCCCGTATCGAATCCAATTCTTCCACATAACGGACAAGGCGGTCAGAAACCTCCCTCAGACGCAGTCGATCAACATCCTCAAGCCAGTCAATTTTGGAAACCTGCAGGTGTCCCAGTGCTTCACGTTGCGGGGCCAGGTATCTCCTGAGGTCGATAATCTGTCGACGCAACAAGGATACCTGGGTCCGTAGCGTACTGCTTTCCTTAGTTAATAAACTCTCCTCGAAATCGTCAAAGGTCTGCTCGAAATCATCTATTACATCTCCGATCCTGTCCATAACGTCTTCGCAGAGCTGGGTCAGCAATTCACTTGTAGTCCGAGGGCCTTCGCCTTGCTCAAAGGCAATCGCCATATTGTTAATTGAGGCCAGAATTCGCTTTCCGGTGCTGATGACGCAAGTCTCGTCAAGCCACAAACGAATCGCTATCATATCCTCGGGATCAGCGCCAGGATTGAGATTGACTCCGCGAAGGCCCATGAGCAAGCCGGTATGAAAGGGCGTGCTGCGAGGTCTTGAATCCTCGGACAGCAAATTTTCAACCACCAGATAATCCAGCCCCTTTCGCTCCTTCAGCCATTGCTGGACAAAGGGATGGCTATAATCCAGATGCAGCCACAGTAGCGATCCTTCTTCGGCCTTCCAGGTCTCCACCTCATGCCAGCCGACGCGATTGCCAACACCTGTGTTATCGAAAATATACCCCTGCAATAGCCCGTTCTTTTCCATCCGTCCCCTCCCTCAAACCTGCTATCCCTGATCGGCTCAGCAAATCAGACGAGGTGCTTCGGAAAGATTTTCCTGTTCACCTCGAAAGTGTACCAATTCGATGCGTTTGCGGACAATCGGACTTTATTCAGGATACTCTGCAGTGAAAACAAAAAGGTACAAAAATATGAGCATGTTGCAAAGAGGAAAGATGACAGGCGGGGCAGTTGGGGAACAATCTCTGCGAATACATGGAGAGGGGAGACGGCAAAGTGATGCACACGAGGGCTTTACAAAACCAGAAGGATCTCTAGGAGAGGGACTGCGGGCGCTTCTCCTTCGGCTTACGCCGCCTGCTTGCCGAGCGCCCTCTGCACGGCCAGGGCCACATCAAGACGCGACACGGGCTTCATGATATACTGGCTGACCCCGATCCCCTTGGCCTTCTCCTCATTCATCACTTCGCTGAAACCGGTGCAGAGAATGACAGGTATATCCGGCCGAATCGCCAAAATCTCCTGAATAAGTTGCGCGCCATTCATCGCCGGCATGGTCATGTCGGTCATGACCAGATCAAAGCCATTGGGATCATGAGAAAAGATCTCCAGCGCCTGCTGCGGTTTGGACACCGCAGTCACCCTATAGCCCAGGCCACTCAGCATCCTCTCTTCGATATCCAGAATGGCCTTTTCATCATCCACCAGCAGCAGGTGCTCAGAGCCGCCGCGGATCTTTTCCATAGTTCCGTCGCTCTCCGCCGAGCCTTGCCGGACAACCAGCGGCAGAAATACCTGAAAGGTGCTGCCATGCTCGGGTTCACTGGTAACGGCAATATAGCCACCGTGACTCTTGACGATACCATGAACCACGGCAAGGCCCATTCCCGTGCCGCTGTCCTTATCCTTGGTGGTATAATAGGGGTCGAAAATGCGCTCCAGCACCGCCCGCTCCATGCCCGTACCGGAATCGCTCACTCGCAGAACGGCATAGGGCCCCGGAGCGAGGTGCAGGTTTTCTACCTGAGGATTATCCCTGGAGAGAAAAACCTGATCCAGTTCCACACCAAGGATGCCGCCCGTCTCCCGCATGGCATGATAGGCGTTCGTCCCCAGATTCATGATGATCTGGTGCATCTGGGTGGGATCGGCCAGCACCACCGCTTCTGCGAACCTCAGGTTCTCATGCATCTCAATGGATTGCGGGATCAATGAGCGCAGCATCTTCAGCCCTTCCCGAATGACACTGCCGATCTCTATCGGCTTCCGATCCCCGGTCTGCTGCCGGCTGAAGGTCAGGATCTGCTTGACCAGATTTTTTGCCCTGGCCGAAGCCTGCAGCACCCCCTGCAGATCCATGATGACGTGGCAATTACTCTCGGGACAGGAGGAACGAACGCTGATCTGCGCAAGCTCGCTGTAGCCGATAATCGCTGAGAGGATATTATTGAAATCATGGGCGATCCCCCCGGCAAGGGCGCCGATCGCCTCCATTTTCTGGGACTGCCGCAGCTGGATCTCAAGTTGATCCCGCACCTGTTCGGCCCTTTCCCGCTCGGCAATTTCGACCAGCAGATCGGCATTTGCCCGTTCAAGCTCGGCGATACGCTGCTGCAGTTCCGGATAATAGCTTTTTCGGATGGACCTCTCGCCCAGCCCGATAATGCTCTCCCTGAGTTTGTCCCTGACGGATTCTTCCTCAGAGCGCCTCTTCATACACCACCTCAATATCGCGGATACTGGGCATTCGGGGGTTGGTCACCATACAGGGATCCTTGATGGCGTTGGCGGCCAGTTCATGGAGATCAGAGTTTTTGACACCGCGCTCCCGGAGACTGCTGTAAATCCCGACCGTCTCCTTCATGTTCCTGATCCGGGCCAGCACCGCCGCCTGGATCTCCCCGGCCGTCCGTCCTTTCAGGTCAAGACCAAGGGCCTCGCCCACCTTGCAGTAACGAGGGCCAGCCTCCCGGAAGTTATAGGCCATGACCGGCCCGAGCAGGATGGCATTACACTCCCCATGCGCCAGATCGAGCAGACCGCCAAGACTGTGGGCCATGGCGTGGACCGCGCCAAGGCTGGCGTTTGAGAATGCCAGGCCAGCTTCGAGACTGCCGAGCATCACCCAACCACGCAGTTCAAGATCGTCAGGATGCTCCATGACTTGGGGCAGATAGGTGCTGATGAGCCGGATGGCCTCAAGGGCATGAAGGTCAAGCAGAGGCGAGTTGGCCGTCGAGACGTAGGCCTCG
>JAIFKM010000034.1 GCA_020049575.1 Desulfobulbaceae bacterium | reverse complement strand
TTCAAATCGGCATCAAGAATCCCATAGCCAAACCGATAGGGACGTTCCGATTCACCGCCAGTAGCCGTAGCCGTTGACAGCTTGTCAATTTTCATAAACCGCTTGACCAGTTTGTCGCCGGCATAGACTTCGAGTACTCCATCGGTCCCGGTCCAGTTCTGAACGGCCCGGCCGAACTTGTTCTGGGTTTCCTGGGTACAGCCGGCACAGGCCAGCAGCAGAGCGCTTACAATCATTAATCGTTTCATATATGTTCCTTTTTCTACATGAGAATACGGCATCCCTTACACCTACGATGATTGCCGGAAGAGGTGATCGCGCCCACACTGGCAGAGCACCTTCCGCATAACACTATCCTATCGCAGGCATCCTCGAACAACAAGAAGTTTCACCGGAAAATCCCCCCTCCATATTGCATTGGCGGCTTGTTTGTGATGTACTGACAATGACAGGACAACCCGTCTACTGTCCGATCTGCCGGTTATGCCCGAATGGTATCCATGAGACAGGAGAAGTTCCGAATGTTCAGAAGAATCACCCGCAAGCATCCCCTCCTCACCCGGATAACCATCTACGTCTTCATTTTCGCCACCTTGGTCAGCATCGCCACCTCGGGCCTGCTGCTTTACGTCACCTATCAAACTGAAAGAAAAAATATAGGTGATCGCCTCGACTCCATCCGGGAGACTCATCTTAATACCCTCGTCAACAACGTCTGGAGCCTCGACGAGCAGGCAATTCAGATCCAACTCCAGGACATTTCCAGAATTCCTGATATCGTCTACGTCATGCTCAAATATGGTGACGGGAAGCCATTCATCTTCGGCAGCCCCACACCGAACTGCCCACTTGCCCTGCAACGGCAGTACATGCTCGAAAAAACCGTCAAGGGCAAAAAATTCTCCCTCGGCACCATGACGGTCGAGGCAACCACCAAAAACATCCAGGACCGGCTGCTGCGCCATTCAGCCACCACGCTGGCGACCCAGATCCTCACCCTGTTCTTTACCTGCATTTTTATTCTTTTCCTCTTTCTGCTGTTGTTCAATCGTCATATCAATCAGATCGTCGCTTTCACCGAAAACCTCGAAATCGGTTTTCTTGATCGGGAACTGGCACTGAACCGGCACCGAAGGAAAGGAGGCAGATCAGATGAACTCGACCGGATTGTCCATGCCCTGAACAATATGCGCAAACGACTGCAGATCGGCATCGCCGCCCAGCGCTCGGCCGAGGAGAATCTCATTCGGGAAAAACTGTTTTCCGACACAATCATCAACAGCCTGCCTGGAATTCTGTTCGTTATCAATGAGAAACGGGAGATTCTGCGGTTCAACCAGATGTTCAAGGAAAAGCTGCTCCTCTCGGAAGAAGAGATCTCCTACGCGACCTTTCTCGATCGTTTCAGCGATAGGAACAGACAGACCTTCCTGCACAGCATCGAAGAACTTTGTCGCCAGGGACAATCCAGCACACTGGAGATCGAAATTTCAGACACTGAGGGGCTGCGCATTCCTTTTCTGCTGAATATGCGGAAACTTGCCCTCGAAAACGAACTCTTCCTCATCACCATCGGCACTGATTTGACTGAGCGCAGGAAAATCGAGGAACAGCTTCGCCAGGCCCAGAAGATGGAAGCCATCGGCACCCTGGCCGGCGGGGTGGCCCATGATTTCAATAACATTCTTTCAGCCATCTTCGGCTATACCGAGCTTGCCAAACTCGAGGCAGGAGAACACCAGAAACTGCAGGATTACCTGACCGGCACCCACAAAGCGGCGCAGCGGGCCAAAGAACTCGTGTCGCAGATACTGGCCTTCAGCCGCAAGACAAGATCGGAAAAATTTCCGCTCCAGCTTTCACTCATCGTCAAAGAGGCCCTGAAACTCCTGCGCTCGACTCTGCCGACGACGATCAGTATCCGTCAGAAAATAGACTCGGAGCACACCATCATCGCCGATCCAACTGAGATTCATTCCGTGGTCATGAATCTCTGCACCAATGCCTTCCATGCCATGGAAAGCTCAGGCGGTATTCTCTCCGTCAGCATGAAAGAGCGGGTCATAGCATATCCCATGAACTTTTCCGGAGCAACCATCAAGCCAGGCACCTATGTGCAACTGACCATCGAGGATACCGGCATCGGCATGACCGAGGCCACCCGACAGAAGATCTTCGAACCCTATTTCACCACGAAAGCGCCGGGAACCGGCACGGGACTGGGCCTTGCGGTTGTGCATGGTATTGTCACCGGTCATTCCGGCTTCATAACAGTGTACAGTGAACCCGGCAAGGGAACCGCTTTTATCCTGTATCTCCCTGTCGCCTTCGAGCGGCCAGCCGAGATCACCGCGGAAGAACCGCCATTGTCCGGTCAGAGAGGCGGCAGCGAAACGATCATGCTGGTTGATGATGAAGAGGATATTCTCAAATATTACAGCGAACTTCTCAAAAGATTCGGCTACAGGGTATTGACGTATGCCAGTAGCCTCGAGGCCTTCGAGGCCTTCAAGAAAAACCCGCAGGCCATTGATCTGGTCATCACCGATCAGACAATGCCGAGCTGGACCGGTGACAGACTCGGCCGCGAGATGCTCAACATCCGGCCGGATATCCCGGTCATTGCCTGTTCCGGTTTTTCCCGCACCCTGACCAGAAAAGAGTTCATTGAAATCGGTTTCAGGGACTATTTCCAAAAACCCATTGAAGCTGAGCCGTTTCTCGAGAGGATCAGGGAAATCCTCGACAAGGGCTGAAAATATGAAACCTCAGATATCTTCACTGCTTATCGCTTTCCTGCTGACCTTTTCCCCTGCCCACGGCGATTCCGCCGAGACCCTCAACTACGCCATCTTCCCGGCACCGCCATTCATGATCGGAGCGGAGAATGAAGAGAGCCCCGTGAGCGGCATTGATGTTGATATTGTCCGGAAGATTGCCGAAAAATCCGGCCTCGACATCGAATTCATCAGATGCCCCTGGGCCCGCTGCCTGAAAATGATGGAGTCCGGCGAGGTCGACCTGCTGAGCAGCGCCTATAAAACCCCTGAACGGCAAGCCTTCATGCAGTATTTCGACAGGCCCTTCCTGAACAGCCTGCCGATCGCCTTCTATTTCAAGAAAGACTCACACCAACGGATTGCGGCGTATGAAGATCTTTACAGCATCAACAGCATCGGCGTTCTGCGGGGCGCCAGCTACTTCCCCCGTTTTGACCAGGATGCCCGAATCAACAAAATCGAGGTTTCCACTCAGGACCAACTCTTTCCCATGCTCCTCGAAGGCCGTTTCGCGGCCATCGCTGGCTATGTTCCTACCGAGAATTACCGTATCGCCACCGAGGGATATGCCGGCCAGATCGAGAAATCCGCCTACGAATTCCGGGAACCCGCAGAGGTCTACATGGCCGTCAGCAGAAAATCCTCCTTCTTCCAACGCTTTGCTGAAATGAATGCCGCCAACGGGGAACTCGCCGAGCAGGGCGTGATCGAGGAGATCATCAAATCCTATTACCGTCGATACTCGCCGTGATTCTCTGATACAATGCCCGTTTCCTCCCATTCCTTCTGCCGTACAAAAGACTAATATCCGGGCACCAGAGGCATAACGATAACTTTGTTACCGATATAATATAACATAATATTGAGATGTTAGATCTGAGATAATTTTTTTTTCGATTCTGATCAGAATTCCGATATTGTCTCTTTATTCCTCCTCTTCTCTGTGGTATCCTGCCGCTGTTGCCAATACCGGACGTGTTGAATTCTCCAGGAGCAGGGACCAGTATTCCGCCGCTCCTGTCGTCACGTTTCAACCGCACCCCATTACTCCATGGAGGCCTCAATGAAAACCCCTGTACGTGTAACCATTACCGGCGCAGCCGGCCAGATCAGCTATTCCCTTATTTTCCGTATTGCCGCCGGCGACATGCTCGGTCCCGACCAGCCGGTCATCCTGCAGCTTCTTGAAATCACCCCGGCGCTCGGCGCCCTGAACGGTGTGGTCATGGAACTCAATGACTGCGCTTTTCCGCTCGTGGCGGGTATTGTCGCCACTGACGATGCAAACGTCGCCTTCAAGGACACCGATTATGCCATCCTGGTCGGCGCCCGCCCCCGCGGTCCCGGTATGGAGCGCTCGGACCTGCTCCAGGCCAACGCGGCGATCTTCTCTGTCCAGGGAAAAGCCATGAACGCCCATGCCAATCGCAACATCAAGGTCCTGGTGGTCGGCAACCCCGCCAACACCAACGCCCTGATCACGCTGAAAAATGCCCCTGATCTCAATCCCCGCAACATCACCTCGATGATGCGCCTCGACCACAACCGCTCGATGTCGCAAATTGCCGAGAAGACCGGCAGCCACAGCACCAAAGTGGAAAAGATGGTCGTCTGGGGCAACCACTCCGCCACCCAGTTTCCCGATCTCAGCTATGCCACCGTCGAAGGCAAACCGGTTCTTGGGCAGGTTGACAATGACTGGTACGTCAAGACCTTCATCCCGGTCGTGCAGCAGCGCGGTGCCGCCATCATCAAAGCCCGCGGAGCCTCGAGCGCCGCCTCCGCCGCCTCTGCCGCCATCGACCACATGCGCAGCTGGGCTCTCGGCAGCAACGGCCAGTGGGTCAGCATGGGTGTCTACAGCAAGGGCAACTCCTACGGCATCAATCCGGATATCATGTACTCCTTGCCGATCGTCTGCGAGAACGGCGAATGGAAGGAAATCACCGGCCTGCCGGTGAACGACTTCGCCCGCGGCATGATGACCGCCACCGAGAACGAACTCATCTCCGAGCGCGACGCCATCTCCCATTTGTTCTAGATGCACTCCCTGCCAAGAATCAGGCAGGGAACTCCTATCACTCCGGCGGCAATCAGCTTTCAGGTCTTTATGAGAGGTGATTGCCGCTGCATGTACGTCTAGTAATTCCCGCCATTTATAGAACCAGCGTACTCAGACAGCAGCCCGCCTGTTGCTCCTGACCGCAATTTTCTGAATGTATGCAAGATTCCAGAAACTTCCTCAATGTCAAGTACGGCGGAAAAATCAATCAATAATCAACAATATTACTTTACAAATCAAGGAAATACATTAGATTTGATAATCATTTCCATAAACCATTTTAGACAGCACAACATCCTTCTCTGACAGAAAAGGATGAAAATCAAATTGATCGCCTATCCACTGCTGAAGGAACCACAGTATGTTCAGGAAAATGCCAGCCCAGAGACTTATCCTCGAAACCCTTGAAGAGAGGATATTTTTCGATGCCAATCCGCTTCTCGCAGCGGCAGACATGCCAGCAGAGCAACCTGCCGCCGACCAACCAAGCACACCCGAACCGGCAGATGCCTCTGATTCCACACCTGTAAGTACCGAGGAGAAAAGCGTTCCAGCAGAGGATGAGGCACCAGAAGCGACGGCAGAGGCCTCGGGAGAAGGACAATCTGGCGCTGAGGATGAGACGGAAACTGAGGCCGAAGCAACCTCAGTTTCCGTCTCATCCTCAGCGCCAGATTGAG
>JAIFKM010000043.1 GCA_020049575.1 Desulfobulbaceae bacterium | reverse complement strand
ATACCCATCATGACAGTAGCAACCGTCAACGGCTCGCTTGATGCCATCAAGGCACTCCTGGCCGGCGGGGCCGACCCCAATCTCAAGGATGATGGCGGCAAGACGGCATTGATGTTCGCCGCCGAGGTCGGGGAGATCAATGTGGTGAAAACCCTGCTGGACAACAAGGCCGACCCGAATATCAAACAGGATAGTACGGGCGACACGGTCCTCCTGAAGGCACTGGCTTCCTCGCATACCCTGGAGATGATCACCACCTTGCTCGACGGAGGGGCCGATCCCACCCTGGCCAATGACAGCGGGCTCACTCCCGTGGCCGCGGCGGAACTCCACACCGCCGCACCTGAGGTGATCGAACTGTTGGCGTCCAGAAGCAAGGGCAAATAACGGGTTGACTGAAAGGCGTGCTGGCAGACCGGCTGGCCTGCACGCCTCGACCATGCTCAACAACTTCTCCGCGGGACATCGCCTCGATTACTCTAGTCCGTTTCCTGGCAAAGTTGGGTAAAAGACCGAAACGGAGCCTGCTCAGCAGTTTGTAATCCTTCTGGAGCATGGCTCTCCGGGCGTTCCCAAACTGATCATGACATACTTCTCTCTGATTGAATACGGATTGAGTAAAAACCTTTCAAGATACCTGCGTTGGCTCCAATATCGCGGAGTAGGATGGCAATTTATGCCACACTTCGAAAACGATACCCCACTCCGGATTCGGTCAGGATATAGCGAGGGCGTGATGCATCTTTTTCGAGTTTGCGGCGGAGGTTGCTGATATTGACACGCAGGATATGGGGTTGTTCCAGATATGCAGAACCCCATATCTGCTGGAGAATCATGCGGTGAGTCAGTACTTTCCCTGCGTTGATGACAAGAAGCCGTAATACATCATATTCCGTCGGGGTGAGCGAGATTTCTTCACCCTGCAATGATACCAGACGACGAGCAAGATCGACCTCCAATGCATCAATTCGATATACTGGTTCCGGCAATTGCTGAAGGGATCGCCGCAGCATCACCCGTATTCGAGCCAGGAGTTCGCCTACCCCGAACGGCTTGGTCAGAAAGTCATCTGCCCCTGCGTCAAGGGCTCTTACCTTATCACTCTCACGATCCCGAACAGAAAGCACAATAATCGGCACCTGTGACCATTGCCGTATTCTTTCAATTACTTCGACCCCGTCCATGTCCGGAAGTCCGAGATCCATGAGGATAACATCCGGTTTCGCATTCACTGCAGTCAGGAGTGCCGCGTGGCCCGTTTCCGCTTGGTCAAGGGAAAATTCGCCGTTTGAAAGCGCCGTTTTCAGAAACCGCTGGATTGCCGGCTCATCATCAACAATGAGAATTCGTGGAAGATGTGTTTCAGCGGGCATTTCTGTCACAAAGGGAGTTGGATGGCAATTCGTAATCCACCATTGGTACGATTTTCCGCCCAGATACTGCCGCCATGCGCCTCGACTATGCCTTTGCAGATTGATAATCCCAGTCCAGTTCCGCGAACGCCTTCTGGAACCGGCAGCCGGTAGAACTTGTCGAAAATCCTGTCAAGATCTCGCTCGGGGATTCCGGGGCCATTATCCAGCACCTCAATGAGCAGATGGTAAGCGTGCATGTGAGCAGATATTTCTATTGAACTCCCGGCAGGGGTATATTTCAAGGCATTATCGAGCAGATTGATCAATACCTGGTTCATCAGAACCATATCCATGGAGACAAAAGGGAGATCCTCGGCAACTGTCACCTCTACCTGCCTCCCCTCCAATTTCCGGTCAAGTGCGGCAAGTGCACAGCCGATAAGATCCTGGACATCACCCGGTGCTTTGGCGATTTTCAGTTCCCCGGCTTCCAGTCTGGTCATGTCCAGGAGATTACCGACGAATCTGTTCAGCCTTTCCGCCTCATCCCAGGCTCCGGTCAAAAGATCCTTCTTTCTCGCATCACCTATTTGCAGATTCTCGTCCCGCAGACTGCTGAGAGCACCGATAATCGAAACCAGCGGCGTTCTGAGATCATGTGAAATGGAGTTCAGGAGCGCCCGCTCAAGCGATTCTCTTGCCTGCAGAACCAGGGTATGCTCTGCCTGTTGGGCGAGAAGGACCCTTTCCATGGCAAGAGAAATCTGAGTGACAAAGGCATCGAGGAGGCGGCGATTGTGGGGGGAGTGATATTCGGACATGTTTGCCAGCTTGACACCCATGACCCCCAGAAAGCATGTTGGCGTGTGGAGCGGTAGATAAAGGAGCTTGGCGGAACTGAGTGTCTCGGTGCCAATCCCGGCCTCCCGGCGATTGCGGCATGACCAGTCGGCGACTGCCAGTTCCTTTGCATCAAGCGATAAACCCTTGCTGATGGTCGTGATCTCCATCTGCTCGCCCTGTGGTACGAGGACGACAAGCTGGGCATTCAGCGTCTCACTGATATTTTTCAGCACCGCCGCCATGATGGTATCCATATGGGCAGCGGTTGCCAGGTCGCGAGTCAGATAATACAGGCTCTCGGTCTGCAACTCGCGCTCCCGCACGACTTCCGCTCGTACTCTGGCCTTGTCGACAAGTGTGCTGATGACTATACCGACAACGAAGAGGCCGAAAAAAGTAAAAATATATTCGGAATCATTCACCTTAAATGTCCAGCGAGGCGGCACGAAACAAAAATCAAAGGCCAGAACCCCGAGTGCCGCAGTAAGCACGGCCGGACGAAGCCCAAGATGGAAAGCAGCTACAACGACGGCCAGGAGATAGATCATGACCATATTGGTTGGAGCAAGATATGACTGGACCAGGCTTGAGAGAAGTATGGCTGCGATAACCAGGGCGAGACTTGCCAGATAGTCAAGCCAGGACACCTCGGTTTTACGTTTGAAGAAATGGCTCACCGGATTGATTGATGCTCCGTTGATGCTGACGACATGGACGTGGATTGCGCCACTGAGGCGGATGATCTGATCGACAATGGGAGGACGAAAAAGTTCGCGCCAGCGTGATTTGGCAGGTTTTCCGACGACTATCCTGGTGACGTTATGCCGCTGGGCATACTCAATGATCGCCTCAGCTACCGAAGATGCGGTGATTGTGGCCACTTCAGCCCCAAGGCTTTCAGCCAGACGCAGGTCGTGCCAGATCCTCTCCCGGTTTTCCTGCTGCTGCCTGGCATAACTCGGGGTCTCGACATAGACGGTAAACCACCCGGCTTTCAGTTCTTCGGCGAGGCGACGGGTGGTGCGGATGAGTTTTTCGCTGAACGGGCTGCCGCTGGCGCAGACCAGGAGACGTTCGGTCGCTGGCCAGGGACCGGGGATAGCGCGCGTTTCCATGTAACTCCGCATCTCGTCATCCACCTTGGCGGCAGTGCGACGCAGGGCCAGTTCGCGCAGGGCGATAAGATTGCCAGGTCGGAAAAACTTCTGGGCGGCCCAGGCCGCCTGTTCAGGAATATAGACCTTCCCCTGGCGCAGACGTTCCAGCAATTCCTCCGGCGGTATATCAACCAAGGTGATTTCGGCTGCCTGGTCAAGCATGCTGTCGGGCACGGTCTCTCGTACGGTAACACCCGTTATCTGGGTCACGATGTCGTTGAGACTTTCAAAATGCTGAACATTAACGGTGGTGAAGACATCAATGCCGGCCGCCAGAAGCTCCTCGATGTCCTGCCAGCGCTTTTCATGGCGGGCGCCGGGAACATTGGTATGGGCCAGTTCGTCCACCAGAACGATTTCGGCTTTTCGGGAAAGGGTTGCGTCGATATCCAGCTCAGGGAGCAGCACACCCTGGTAGGTGTAATGGGCTTTGGCCAGGACTTCCAGCCCCTCGAGCAGGGCGTCGGTTTCGGCCCGGCCGTGGGACTCGACATAGGCAGCCACCACATCCCGCCCTTCCAGCTTAAGCTGTCGGGCAGCCTTGAGCATGGTGTAGGTCTTGCCGACCCCGGCAGCGTAGCCCATGAAGATTTTCAGCCGCCCTCTGCTGTCTTCTCTTTCTTCCGCCTGTACCATCTTCAACATTGCCTCCGGCGATGGGCGCAGTTCTTCCTGTGGCATGGTCATGGCGATGCGCTCTCCCTGTCAAGGGCCACATTCAAGGTGAGTACGTTGACCCGTGGCGCTCCCAGCGTTCCTGCCTGTGGTCCTCGTGTTGCCGCGGTAACAAGGCCATGCACTTTTGTAAGAGTCAGTCCGCGGGCTTGGGCCACACGGGGGACTTGCAGCCAGGCTGCTGCTGGAGAAATATGCGGATCCAGGCCGCTTGCCGAGGCAGATACCAGATCGGCGGGGATCTCCTCTGTAATTCCTGTTTCTCGGAGTCGGGCAATACGCTCAGTAGCCCGTCGGATCAATTCAGGGTTGGCAGGACCGAGGTTGGAGCCTGCGGACAAGAGTGGGTTATAGGCAAGTCCAGGTGTGGCCGATGGCCGGGGCCAGAAGTATTTCGCCTGTGTAAAGGGCTGTCCTATGAGGGTTGAGCCGACCACTCTGCCATTGCCATCTGTGATCATACTGCCGTGGGCCTGATGCTGAAAGAGGAGATTGGCGGCAACGGTGACAACACCTGGATAGAGCCCTCCCAGCAGAAGGGTCAGGAAAATGAAGAGAATGCCTGCTGATTTCAGGTCGTTCATTGTATACCTCCAAGAGCGCTCAGATGAGCAGACCGATGGCTGCATCAATTGCTTTGATGCCGATAAAGGGCACAATCATGCCGCCGACCCCATAGACCAGGAGGTTGAAGATCAGCAGTGTTTGGGCTGGCATTGGCCGGTATTTTGTTCCCCTGAGCGCGAGCGGGATAAGAAAGGGAATGATCAGGGCATTGAATATCACTGCCGAGATGATGGCGCTGTAGGGGCTGGCGAGGTGCATGATATTCAAAGCCTCCAATTGAGGATACAGGGAGGCAAGTGCTGCCGGAATGATGGCGAAGTACTTGGCCACATCGTTTGAGATACTGAATGTGGTGAGATTACCGCGAGTCATGAGAATCTGCTTGCCAATTTCGACGATGTCCAGGAGCTTCGTTGGGTTACTGTCGAGATCGATGATGTTGGCCGCCTCTCTGGCTGGCTGGGTGCCGGTGTTCATGGCAACCGCCACATCGGCCTGAGCCAGGGCCGGGGCATCGTTGGTACCGTCGCCGGTCATCGCCACCATGAAGCCTTCTTCCTGGTAATCACGGATCATTTTCAGCTTATCTTCGGGCTTGGCCTGGGCGAGAAAATCATCGACCTGCGCCTCTGCGGCGATTGCCGCGGCAGTCAATGGATTGTCGCCGGTTATCATGACGGTCTTAATCCCCATATTGCGCAATTGCAGGAAACGCTCCTGGATGCCGGTCTTCAGGATGTCTTTGAGATTGATTACTCCCAGGATTTCCGCATCGCGGCAGACTACCAGCGGGGTTGAGCCGGCGTGGGCAATAGTATTGACGAGATTGTTCAAATCCTTCGGTATGCTGCCGCCGAGGTTCTTGACAAAGGCGATAATAGAGTCAGCCGCGCCCTTGCGGTATACTCTGCCGCCCATGTTCACCCCTGAAAGGCGTGTTTCAGCACTGAAGGAGACGATTTCGGCCT
>JAIFKM010000209.1 GCA_020049575.1 Desulfobulbaceae bacterium | reverse complement strand
TCTCCAAAATAGAAGCAGGCCAGCTGCAGCTTGATCGCCATCCTTTCAGTGTAGATCGGGTTCTGGAATCCCTCGCTTCCACGATGAACGTTCTGGCTGTCGAAAAAGGACTCAGGCTCGAATTCCTCATTTCCCCGGAAATACCGAAGATGGTTGTCGGAGACGAACTCCGCATCCACCAGATTCTCCTGAATCTGTTGAGCAACGCCGTCAAGTTTACCTCCCGCGGTTCCATCACTCTCCGGCTGCAAAAGGCTCAGGATCAGGAGCGAGAAGGAAAGACAAAGCTCCACTTCAATGTTACTGATACAGGAATAGGTATTGCGGCTGACAAACTGGAGGACATCTTCAACAGTTTCGAACAGGCCGACAGCTCGTACGCCCGCGAATATGGCGGTACGGGCCTGGGATTGGCAATCAGCCGGCAACTTACAACGCTGATGGGCGGGGCGATGTGGGTAGAAAGCACACCGGGTTTGGGAAGTACATTCCATTGTGTCATCGGTTTTGATCCCTGCACTTCCGAGGTGACTGAGTCTTCGCTTCTGGAAAACGAGGCTGCATTTCCGGCAGTCAGCGACCTGCGCATCCTTGTTGTCGATGACAGCGCGGTCAACCGTGATGTAGCCTCCATGACACTGGCGAAGGAGCACCGGGTGAAAACCGCCGCGAACGGTGTGGAGGCATTGGAAGCTTTACGCAGCCAAACCTTCGATTTTATCCTGATGGATGTCCAGATGCCGGTGATGGATGGTTTGACGACCACCAGGATCATCCGAGCTCTGGAACAAGGGCTGCCACCGAGAGAGTTTCTGCCCGGCGACCTGGCAATCAATCTTGGCAAACGGCTACGCGGCGGCCATATGCCGATTGTGGCGATGACTGCCCATGCCATGAGTGAAGACCGGGACATCTGCCTGGCTGCCGGTATGGACGAATATATTACCAAGCCTTTCAAGCCTGATCAGCTCTCCAGAATGCTGCGATCGATGCAGGGCCAATCTTTCTCGTCGTTACAAAGCAGGGATGAGGCTGACGATGAATCTCCAGGTCCGGCGGAACTTTTCGGTTCGTCGTCGAGCCTGGCGCAGGTGACCGTCCACCTCCAGGCTGTCACGAGTCTGAGTCTTGATCAGATTGACCGGGTTCTGGTCGCCGCCCGCCTGGGCTTAAGAGAGAATTTCGCCAAGGCAAAAACGGCAATAGATCGTGGAGAATTGTTGACACTGGCCAACGTTGCCCATTCTCTCAAGGGAATCCTGCTCCAGTTCGGCCTCGATGATCTTGCCGCAAAGGCGGGGAATATCGAGCATGCAGCTCGGAACAACGGTGATCTGGACTATTCAACCCTTGTAAGCACTTTGGAATCCAATCTGGCTGCATTGCAGGGTGAAGAGGATGAGCGTTGACGGTAAATGATGCTTACCGGCGAAACCTGTGGATTTGCGCAGCGGAAACCATTTCTGGTGAATGAAAGAGGGAGTTTTGATGCCGACAGATACCAACATCTCTGCCAATAAGGACAGGAAACCTGTGGTATTGATCGTCGACGACGATGCCAGCCTTCGCCTGCAGATACATTTTACCCTTGAAAATGCCGGCCTTGCCGTTGTCGAAGCCAGCAGCGGCGAGGAGGCTGTGGCACTTTTCAGGAAAAACCCGCCTGATCTTGTCCTGCTTGATGTGATAATGCCTGCCATGGACGGGTTTGCTTCCTGCCGTGCCCTGCGGGCGCTGCCTGGAGGGAGCCACACGCCGGTGGTGATGGTCACCGGTCTTGAGGATGCTGTGACTATCACTCAGGCCTTCGAAGCCGGGGCCACGGATTTCATCAGCAAACCTATCAACCTGCTTGTTCTGGGGTATCGGGCGCGTTACTGGCTCCGTTCAGGATCGATTCTCAACGAGTTGAAGATAAACCAGAATCGATTGTTCAAGGCCCAGGACCTTGCTCGACTCGGCCATTGGGAGAGAGATCTCGACACTGACGAATTCCAATTCACCTGCCATAGCCCTGAAATATTGGGGCTTACCAGTCATAGCTGCTACGATGATCTCTTTTCCTCAATCGAAACCGAAGAGCGCGAGAGAATCCGAAAGCTGATTGACAGTGCCGGCGACATGGAAGAGCCGTGGAGTGTCCATTACAGGATCATCCTCGCCGGCGGTGACGTGCGAACCATGCTCAATAATGGGGAGGTTGTCCGTGACGATTCCACTGGCCACAGGCACGCCATCGGCATCATACAGGATATAACCGAGCTCAAGCAAGCAGAGGAAAAAATCCGATATCTGGCCTTCTACGATAATCTGACCGGCCTGCCGAACCGAGCCCTGTTCCTGGAGCACTGGTCGAACGTGTTGCCGTATGCCCGGCGCAGCGGCAAGCGGATGGCGGTTCTCTTTATCGATCTCGATCACTTCAAGCGGATCAATGACGCTCTCGGTCGTTCTTCGGGCGACAAGGTCTTGATTTCGGTAGCCGACCGGCTCAAATCCATCCTCCGGACCTCCGATATTATTTCCCGGTCCGGCGAGGAGCAGCCGGCATCCCTCATTTCCCGGGTGGGTGGTGATGAGTTCACCATCCTGGCGGCGAACATTGCCACTCCCGGGCATATTGCCAACCTTGCCGAACGGATCATCAAGGCCCTGGTTGAACCTCTGCAATTCGGCGATTACCATGCCGTTCTTACCGTCAGTATCGGCATAAGCGTATATCCGGAAGACGGCAGTGAAATTGGCACATTGCTCAGGAATGCCGGGACTGCCATGCACGAGGCAAAAGCCAGAGGACGGAACAATTATCAGTTTTTCCAAAGCGCGATGAACGATGCCGCGCAAGCGCGTTTTCATCTGGGGAACCGCCTTCGCAGGGCCTTGGAAAACGGTGAATTTGTCCTCTATTATCAACCGCAGTTTGCCAGCAGGAGCGGTCGGCTCACTGGCGTAGAGGCCCTCATTCGCTGGCTCGATCCGGAAGTCGGTCTGATCCTGCCTGATAAATTCCTCCTTTTTGCCGAAGAGAATGGCCTTATTCACAGTATCAACGATTGGGTCGTGCGGGAGGCCTGCCGCCAGGCCGCGAGATGGGTCGCGGCAGGATATTTCACTGGTTGCCGCATGGGGGTCAATATCTCTGGCAGCAATATCGACTTCAAACGCCTGGGTGTCCAGGTTAAGGAAATTCTTGAAGAAGAGGGTCTCGATCCGCAGTGCCTGGAGGTCGAGCTCACCGAACGAGTGATGATGGAGAATACCGAAGAGGCGATAGAAATGCTGCTCACTCTCAAAGAGATGGGAGTTTCCATCGCTATCGATGATTTTGGCACCGGCTACTCAGCCCTCAGCCATCTGCAACTCTTCCCCCTTACCACCCTGAAGATCGATAAATCCTTTGTCCAGAATCTCCAGACTTCCGGCAACAGCCACTCTTTGCTCTATTCCATCATCAATATCGCCAAGAGCTTCAATCTCAAGGTGGTCGCCGAGGGAGTAGAAACCGAGGACCAGCGCCTGGCGCTTTGCGCTATGGAGTGTGACGAACTCCAGGGCTTTCTCCTCGGAAGACCGGTCTCCTGCGAGAAACTGGAGGGTCAGCTTAAGATTTCAGGAGGGCAAGGATTCATCTCCCGCAGCATCTGAAATGTTTTCCTTTAACTAAAAGAAATACCTGAGCCGCAATTCAACCTTGTTGCTGTTCTGTTTTTCACCGTATTCGCTTGAGGCATCCCCTTGCAGAAGGGCAAATCTCAGGAGTAACTCCCAGTTGGTGATTCCCGTATACGTGATCTCCGGCGTGACCGAATAGCTCTGATCGTCAAGATTGACGATGGTTATCAGGGCAGGCACGAAATAGAGAATATCAAAGGGTTCTTTCTGCGAAAACTTGGCGTAGAGGTAGTTTTTGCCAGGATAGGGGCGAGAAAATCCTTGTGAACTGAGCTGTGCAACTTCATTGAACAGGATGTCTTCTCCGGAGGCCAGCCACTGCTCTTGAGCCTCGTCGACAAGTCCGAAGAAACGACTCAACTCTTGCTCCGTATAGCCGCTGCCATTGTGATAGTATTCGATGATCGTGGTGAGATCCTGTTCACTCAGATACCGGATGCCTGCAAGAAAGGAAGTGGCGTCTGCCGTCTCACGGTATTTTCCGTTGTTCTCATCCAAGGTCAGTCTTTCGACATTATTGAAATAGGCGATCTCGCCGTGTATCTCAAAATTGCTGGTTATATTGCGGGAAAAATCAAACCCGAATCGGCTGGTTCGGCTATTGCCCGTATACGCCATGAAATCCAGATCCGTGTCAAGATAGAGAAGATAGAGTTTGGCCGCAAGATTGACATTATCTGCACTGCCGAAATCCTCATTCACATCCTGCCAGACAGGGAGCAGCACGGATGTCAGGGCAATATTCTGCAGGTCGCCTGAAAAACTCTTGATCCACTCGGCTTCGGTGGTCACATAGCCTTCCAAGGCTTCTTCAGGATTGTTCGGATCTTTGGTGCGATTAATAAAACCGACCGGATTCCAGGCGTATCCCTTTCCCCACTTATAGGATTTCTTCCCTAAACTGGAATTGAACTCCGATGAGGGGGTGAGAGTCACATATCCTTCATAGAGTGCAAGGTCGTCAGACCAGCCAATGTCATCTTGAGCGGCGGAAGCCTCTGCAAGCCATTTGAACTTGCCGATTCCTTTGGTATACGATCCTCCCAGCTGCAGCGTACTGGTCACTCGGTCCAGGGTTGATCGTGGAGCATCACGGAAATTCAGAAAAGATGCTGCGCCGTCCTCCTGTATAGCCATATGCTGCCAATCGACTTCAGCAAAGCCGCCTATTTCATAGCTCTTTTTTTCCAGCTCTTCGATTTCCAGACTGTACGTCTCGGCGGCATGCCCCGGATAGACCGAGGAGAGTATCGTCAGAAGGCCCAAAAGAGGAATGACTGTGCGCTTCATACCAGCAGGTTCAGCGAAGCTCATCGACTTTTGGCAGGTAGTTGAGCGAGAAGACTTCATCCTTGAACTCTTTTGCTTGAAGTTTGGCGAAAATCATGATGGATTTATAGCCTTTGTTCAGAGGGCTGTCCGTCTCGAGAACAGAAGGGCGCACCATACCGTTGCCAAAGTCCTGGATTTTGTCGTAACGCAAGGTCTTTATCAACATGTCGCTTGCCGCATAGCATTCAATAACTACAGGCAGCAAGGTCTTTTTATCTACCTGCATCTTCAGGTGGTCATAGGCGACAGTGGAGTTATTCGCCTTCAGATCGAGATGGTACTGGTCGGATTTTTCGCTTATCTGCTGAACCGTATATTCGACACTGAAATCGAGGTTAAGGATATCGGAGTTGTTGAATACTCCACCCACCACCGACTGCAGGCTGGTGATCCGAATTGGCTTGCCGACATTGGGGATATACAGCCACATATTTTCACCGAGCCGAAGAGTAGATCGCCCTTTTTCACTGGCAGGAGAGAGAAACAGGGCGATCATTTTGTCCTGATCCTTCTTGACGGTATAGAGGAGAAACTCCTTGGTTTTGCCATCAGGTTCAACGTTGATCAATTTGCGATACATTTCGTAGGATTCCGGCTGCATTTTCC
>JAIFKM010000143.1 GCA_020049575.1 Desulfobulbaceae bacterium | reverse complement strand
GATCAAGTCCAAGCACCCGGTTGATCGCCACCGAAGTACCGCTGAAGGCCTCGTTGATTTCAAACAAATCGATGTCTTCCAGAGAAATCCCTTCTTTTTTCAAAACTTTGGGGATGGCCAGAATGGGCGCCATGAGGACATATTTAAGCTCAATACCGGCCGATGCCTGTGCCCCAATCTCAGCCATGATGGTGCAACCCAGCTCTTCAGCCTTTTCGCGGCTCATAACAACCAGAGCCGCAGCCCCGTCGCTGATGATCGAGGCGTTGCCGGCAGTGCCGAGTCCATCCTTTTTGAAGGCCGGTCGCATCTTGGCCATTTTCTCGTAAGGTGTTTCGATCGGGCACTCGTCTTTGGCAAAGAGTTTCACTTCGCCTTTTTTCCCGGGAACCGGCACCGGGGCAATCTCATTTTCAAAAACGCCCGAGTTTGAGGCAAGCACGGCACGGCGATAAGATTCAACCGCAAAGCGATCCTGATCTTCACGGCTGACTCCCCAGTTTTCGCAGCTGAGTTCGTTGGACATGCCCATATGGAAATCGTTGACAATATCCCACAGTCCGTCATGGACCATATGATCTTCAATCGTTCCTGGCCCCATACGCTGGCCCCACCTGGCTTTTTCGAGATAATAGGGGGCCATGCTCATATTCTCCATGCCGCCGGCAACCACGATATCGGCATCGCCGCACTGGATAGCCTGGGCGGCGAGCATCACCGCTTTCAGTGATGAACCGCAGACCTTGTTGACGGTGATTGCTTCGACCTCCTGAGGTAGGCCTGCCTTGATGGCGGCCTGTTTGGCCGGGTTCTGGCCATAACCGCAAGGGAGGACCATCCCCATGATGCATTCGTTTACTTCCTTCGTATCAATTCCCGCCCGCCTGACTGCCTCCCGGATGACATGAGCTCCAAGATCTGTTCCGCCAGTCGTACTCAAGCTGCCGCCGAAACTGCCCAGGGGGGTGCGCACCGCACTGACTATGACTGCCTTTCGCATGACATTTTTCTCCGTAGACTTCATTTTTCAGGACCACCGGACATTTTCCGGATGCAGCGAGCAACACCCTATCGTCCGGCTCCTGCCAACCCAGCGGTTAACTCTGCGACCGAGCAAGCTGAAGGGAAAAGAAGGGCAGAACTCCAACCAGTGGAATTCTGCCCCCCGTTGAGCAAACTACTTTAGAATAAATCAGTGTTCATGGCTGTAAAAAGGCCATTTATGGAAGAACCATTCGTTCCAGAGCAGCGGGATGATCCACCAGAAATTCCAGATTAATGACTCGCCATGAAGAATTCTCTCGGCAACGCCATGCTCCATGTGGTGATTGCCCAGGCCCCAATGACCGAAGTTGATGTAATAAAAGAAGATATAATTGACGATACAGAGAACGCCGACTCCTGCCGTACGGAACCAGAAGGCTGCCCAGCCATCAACATCGGGCATCGGCACCATATCGTCGAAATAGTGATGCCAGATAAGAAAGGGAATCAGGGTGAAACCAGCGATCTCTGCGGCGTGATACCACAGAAAACGGGCCATGCTATCCTTGTTGTTAGCTTCCAGGGCCTCAGTCATGTCGGGCAGCCAGAGAGGAGCGAATTTGACACAAGCCGAGGCAACCAGATACCCAAGTCCTACGATGATGAGAAAGGAGACAAGACCCTTGAGGGGTTGGCCAACTTTGATGGCAGACCAGGGTTTCATCCGCCAGACGTTGGGGGTCATGAACAGAATAACAATCATCCACTCCCACCAGCCGAAGACCCAATGAACATGAGGTGTACCTGCAATTTCAGTCCACCAGGGGAAATTCATGCCGTAGGAGGTACCAAAGACCTTCCCGTAGAGCATTCCCCAGAAAGGCACGATCAGGACAACGTAGAAAAACATGGTCCACATCGAGGACCAGCCGAATTCCGCCAGACCCGCCATGGGTTGCTTCAGGTCGCTTGGGCGCACCGGCCATTTACCAAACAGGATGGTGATGAAAGGATAACTGAAGAAACCGATAAGGACGAAACAGACAACTGCCCGTTCGCCGTAGCGGGCGGCACCGGCAACAAGTTTCTCAAGGTTGAGTTCCTTACCGCAGGTGACCATGGCCCCAGCCGCATCCTTGAACTGGGCGACATATGAGCCGCCGGCCGCGAGACTCTCCAGATTACTCTGGCTGAGGAAGTTGAAGCCCAGCCCCAGGACCCGGTAGAAAACGACGTGGATAACGAACCAGACTATTGCCAGGTTAATGAAGGTTTCGATTATACCTCGAGTTGGCTGGGGAATATCCTGGAAAGGCCAGTCACCAAGGAACATATGCTGCCACAAACCGACGAGGATCATCATCGCCAGATACATAACGAACGGATAGGGGAATGAGTGGATAGGTCCCCTCGGATCACTGAGAATAAACCAGAGTATCCAGGCAATGCCGGTAAAAGCACTCAACGAGATGATGCCAGTGAGGGGTTGCCCCCACCGGGGTTTCAATTCTCCTGCGGCCATACGCTCCTCCTTCAAAAAGGGTGACTAAGAACTTCGTTTTCACAAGGGATTCCTGCAATCATACGATTTCAGGGCTGTCCCAATATTGCCATTTTTTGGCAACTCAGATCTTATGTAGCGGCCTTGCGTCCGAGCGCTCAGTCATTATTTTTCTTACAAAATTCCAGATACTTCCTGAAGGAAAAATAGGCCTTTGGTCTCCCAGCCTGACAACTGACCAAGCGCTCAATCATTTTCCCGATGTTTATCCGCTGTTCACCTTTTGTCAATCTTTTTTTCGCTGTAATGACATCGATCCCGTGGAGCATTTTCTCTCTTTCCTGAACAGGTTTTTTCTCTTTCCGGGCTCTTTTAAAAAACTCTTTGACAAATGCAACTCAATATATTTCAGTTCTTTTTACGAACCGACCGAGCGCTCAGTTGTGATGCTCAAACGAGGAGGTGAGCAGGGGCAACTCCCTGGCTATTCATTTCAATTCAAAGGTAAGGAGTCTTTAATGGGTATGGAAAATCTATACAAAGAAGTTATGGACCTTAACATGATGGATGATAATGACCAGAAAGAGGCTGTTGCCAAATCCTTTTTTGAAAAACTCAACTTCATGCCACTCCCCGACTATTTCAACTGGGCCGAAGAAATTTTCGAAGGCCTCCATGTCAAGGAACGAGGCGATAAAAAAGCCCTTGTCTGGGCCGATATCCATACCAAGGAAAGCAAAAGCTACACCTACAAGGATTTCGCCGCTCGCGGCAACCAGTGCCTGAACAGCCTGCGCAAGGCCGGTGTGGACAAGGGCAGCAATATGTACATGATGCTGCCTATTATCCCCGAGACCTGGTTTGCCAGCTATGCCTGCGTCAAGGGCGGTATTGTCGCTGTGCCGACCGCCACCTCCATGACAATGAGGGAACTCGAATTCCGTTTCCAGACCTATCCACCGGACTGCATCGTCGCGGCCGAGGTCTTTACCGACTTGATCGACGATGCGATCAAAGCAAATGGCGTAAACCCAAAGATCAAGCTGGTCATCGGCAGCAAACCGGGCTGGACGAGCTACAGCGAACTGGAAAAAGAGAAAACCGAGGCGGCAGCCGCCAAGACGAAATCAAATGACCTGCTGTTCTGCTTCTTTACCTCCGGCACAACCGGCCTACCCAAACGCGTCGGCCATACCGCCACCTCGTACCCAGTCGGCCACCTCTCGACCTCGGTCATCACCGGTATCAGGACCGATGATATCCACCACAACTTGAGCGCCCCCGGTTGGGCAAAATGGGCCTGGAGCAGTTTCTTCGCCCCCCTGAACCTCGGCGCGACCGCCACCGGTTTCAACTTCAAGGCCCTTGACGGTGCCGCCTATCTCGAGGCTCTCTCAGCCCACAAGGTCTCGGTCTTCTGTGCCCCACCCACCGCCTGGCGTATGTTTATCGGTATGGATATCAGCAAATATGACCTCTCCTCGCTGCGCCAGTCTATCGGCGCCGGTGAGCCGCTCAATCCCGAGGTCATCTCCCAGTGGAAGAAGCTTACCGGTACTGAAATCCGCGACTTCTACGGTCAGACCGAATCCACCGCAATGATCGGCAACCCACCCTGGATGAAAGGCAAAATGCGTAGCGGCTCGTTCGGGTATCCTTCCTACATGTATGATGTCGTCCTCCTCACAGACGACGGCAAAGAAATCACCATTCCCGACGAGCCCGGTCACATCGCCGTACGTCTTACCAAATGGCGAAGCATCGGTCTCTTCACTGAGTATATCGGCAACCCGGAGAAAATGGCGGGAGTCTTCATCGACGGCTATTATTACACCGGAGACCGCGCCTCTTTCGATGCCGACGGTTACTGGTGGTTTGTCGGTCGGGCCGATGACGTGATCAAGTCCTCGGACTTCCGCGTTGGTCCCTTCGAGGTCGAAAGCGCCATGATCGAACATGTTTCCGTGCAGGAAGCTGCCGTAGTCGGCGTGCCGGATCCGCAACGGCATCAACTGGTGAAGGCCTATATCATCCTTAAAAACGGCTACCAACCCTCACGCGAGCTGGCCCTTGAACTCTTCCAGCACTCCATCAAGATCCTGGCAAAGTTTAAGATCCCGAGAATCATCGAATTCATTCCAGAACTGCCGAAGACCATCAGCGGCAAGATCCGCAGGGTCCAGCTGCGCGAGGTCGAAACCGAACGCATCAGCCAGGGAGGAGAAGCCAAGCCCATGGAATTCTTCTACAAAGATTTCCCCGAACTGAGTTCGAAGAAAGAATAAACCAGCAAGAAACTGGAGAGGAGGGCCATTTGTCCTCCTCCCCGGCACCGACTTCTCCGGTTGTCCATGAATTTGCGGTAACGACACTGCGAACAGATTGACGGACCATGTCCAGTCCCCCCATCCAGGAGCCCGAACGGTATGAACTTTGAATTGTCCGAAGAACAAAACCTGATCCGCGACATGGTACGCAGTTTCGCCGAAACCGAGATTGCGCCCTCCGCCGCAATCCGTGACGAAGAAGAACGTTTCGACCGTGAACTCATGTTTGACAGACTTGCCGAGTTGGGATTGACCGGCATCGTCTTTCCGGAGGAATACGGAGGAGCCGGCGCCGACTACATCAGTTATGCCATAGCCGTAGAAGAGCTGTCCCGAGTCTGCGCCTCAACTGGCGTGACCCTTTCGGCGCACTTGTCGCTCGGCGCAAACCCCATATATCTCTTTGGCACGGAAGAGCAGAAACAGAAATTTCTAGTCCCGATGGCCCGGGGCGAGAAAATGGGGGCTCTTGGTCTGACCGAACCCTCAGCCGGTTCCGACGCCGGCGGCACCAAGACCACGGCCCGCAGAGACGGTGACGAATGGATACTCAATGGTTCGAAGATATTCATCACCAACGGCGGCGACGCCGAGATCTATATTGTGCTCGCCCGTACCGATAAAGACGCTGAGAAACATCATGGCATGAGCGCCTTCATTGTCGAGAAAGGTACCCCCGGCTTTACTTTCGGCAAAAAGGAAAAAAAGATGGGCATCCGCTCCTCGCCCACCATGGAGTTGGTATTCACCGACTGCCGCGTACCGAAGGATAACCTGCTAGGCCCTGAGGGCAGCGGATTCAAGGTGGCCATGAAGACCCTTGACGGCGGCCGCATCGGCATCGCCTCCCAGGCCCTGGGTATCGCCCAGGGGGCACTCGATGCAGCAGTCGCCTACGCCAAGGAGCGCAAGCAGTTCGACACCCCGATTGCCAGGTTCCAGGGAGTGCAGTTCCAGCTCGCCGACATGGCCACGGCCGTGGAAGCCGCCAGAATGCTAGTCTACCGTGCCGCCTACCGCGCCAGTGCCGGTCTGCCCTACTCTCCGGATGCGGCCATGGCTAAGCTGTTTGCCAGCGAGACGGCAATGAAGGTGACCACCCAGGCAGTTCAGATACTCGGAGGTTACGGATACACCCGCGAATTTCCGGTGGAGAGGATGATGCGGGACGCCAAAATTACCGAAATTTATGAAGGGACCAGCGAAATTCAGCGTCTGGTCATCGGCACTGCTCTGACACGGTAGGAGGAAAAACCCAGCCTGAGGACACAACAGATTTCAGCCATCGGACCGACTTGCACAATTGACGATGCAGATGCTTGTCGCACAATTTTCGGGACGGTTTGGTGGGTGAACTGAAGATAAGACTTATTCTTGCCTATTTTTCTCGATTGTTCTTTGTTACTTTTGTAAAAGACCATTCTTCACCTGCAGCATTCAGCAATTACAAAGAAACAGATACATCCAGCAAGGAGCAAGACGTATGAAGTCCGAGGCAAACGATGGGCGTGAGGTTGAGACGCAGATAAAAAACAAGGAACTCGTCAAGGAACGCAGGCGGCAGATTGTCGATGCCGCCGTTCAGCTCTTCATCGAGCATGGCTACCACAAGACGACGACCAGAGCCCTGGCCAGGGCGACCGGCCTGTCGATTGGCTCACTCTATGAATATGTCTCGACCAAGGATGATGTCCTCTATCTGGTCTGCATTGCCATCCATGCCGAGGTCGAGCAGGGACTGAAAGAGGCCCTGGCCAGGACTTCACAGGGCCGCGAGGCCCTTGCCGAGATCATCCGCGAGTACTTCCTGGTCTGCGACAGGATGAGTGACCATGTCCTCCTAATGTACCAGGTGACGCATTTCCTACCGCAGAAATGGCAGAAAAAAGTCCTTGAGGCCGAGATCAGGATTACCAATCTGTTCGTCGAGGCAATGCATCAGCTCAACGAATCCGGCAAGCTTCCGCCGATCGATGACGATACGATCAACCTGATCAGCCACAATATTTCAGTTCTCGGCCATACCTGGGCTTTTCGGCGCTGGTACTTCGCCAAGAATTTTACAATCGAACAATACACTCAGCGACAGACAGATTTCATCATGCGTTTTCTGGTCGATCAAACCAGTTGAAAAACACCAGCAGCAAACACAGACATAGCCATCCCCAAAGGCAGGAAGGAGAAAATATGAGCGCCAATGTTGAGCCATACAGACCAAAAAACAGTGTCCGGGTCATAACTGCGACATCCCTTTTTGACGGTCATGACGTGTCGACCAACATCATGCGGCGGATCCTGCAGGATTCCGGAGTCGAAGTCGTTCATCTAGCCCACAACCGATCGGTGCAGGAGTTGGTGGATGCAGCTATCGAGGAGGATGTCCAGGGCATCGCCATGTCCAGCTATCAGGGCGGACACATGGAGGCATTCAAATACATGATCGACCTCCTGGCCGAGCGGGCCGCCTCGCATATCAAGGTGTTCGGCGGTGGCGGCGGAGTCATTGTGCCCGACGAGATACGTGAGCTTGAACGCTATGGCGTAACCAAGATCTACTCCCCGGAAGACGGCGCCACCCTGGGTCTACAGGGCATGATAAACCACATGATCCACTGCCTGGATTTCTCGACCCTGCCCTTCCATGAACTCAAACCGGAAGGCCTGAGTTGCTCCAGGGAAAAAGATGTTGCCGGCTATATTACAGCCGCGCAGCAGGCCAAGGCCGGCAAAGAGGGAAATCTTTCAGCAGTCATGGCAGGCATTGCCCCTCTCGCGGAAAAGCATCACCCACCGGTGATCGGCATCACCGGTACCGGCGGAGCTGGCAAATCATCGCTCACCGACGAGATAATCTTGCGTTTTCTCCACGACGTAGAGGACATAAGCATTGCCGTCATCTGCTGTGACCCATCCCGGCGCAAGACCGGCGGGGCCTTGCTCGGCGACAGGATTCGGATGAACGCCATCAGCAGCTCCCCCCGAGTCTTCATGCGTAGTCTGGCAACCCGTGATTCGACCACAGAGGTCTCGGAGGCCCTGCCGGAGATCCTGCAGGTAGTCAAGGCCGCCGGATTTGATCTGGTCATCGCCGAGACTGCTGGAATCGGCCAGGGCGACTCCAAGATTACCGAACTCTCGGACATCTCCCTCTATGTCATGACGAGCGAATTCGGGGCGCCTTCACAGCTCGAAAAGATCGACATGCTCGACTATGCCGACATCATCGTTGTCAATAAATTCGACAAGCGCGGCAGCGAGGATGCGGTGCGCGACATTCGCAAGCAGGTTAAGCGCAACCGCAAGCTCTGGGAAATAGCTCCTGAAGACCTTCCGGTCTATGGCACCATCGCCTCTCGATTCAATGACGACGGAGTCACCGCTCTGTACCACGGCATCATCGAACAACTGGCCCAGAAGACCGGACTCAAACTGCAGACCACCCTGCCGCGGCCAGCCCTGAAGACTTCATCTGCCAAGTCAATTGTTATTCCATCGGAGCGCGTCAGATACCTCTCGGAGATTTCCGAGGCAATCCGGAGCTATCACCAGACGACGAGAGAACAGGCCGAGGCGGTGCGCAATAAATGGCATCTTCTGTCCGGCGCGGCCCTGCTCAAACATGGTGGGACCGAGGATGCCGAAAGTCTGGCCACAGCCCTTATCAGGCAGGCCGAGCAACTGACGCCAGCCCCGTGGCAAGAGACAGAGGATCTCGTTGATTCCTGGGAAACTATCAAAAAAGCCTACAGCGGCGACGAGTTCGTCTACACCGTGCGTGGCCGGGAACTGCGTATTCCATTGTATACCGAATCCCTTTCCCACACCCACATTCCCAAAATTTCCCTGCCCAGATTCAAGGACCCTGGCGATATCTACACCTGGCTGCGCAGGGAACACCTGCCAGGTTATTTCCCCTACACCGGCGGCGTCTTCCCGATGAAGCGCACCGGCGAGGACCCAACACGCATGTTCGCCGGCGAAGGCGGTCCCTTGCAGACAAACCAGCGATTCAAACTGCTGTCGGCCAATTATACCGCCAAACGCCTGTCCACCGCCTTCGACTCCGTAACCCTGTACGGCTGGGATCCTGCCAGGCGACCGGATATCTACGGCAAGATCGGCACATCCGGAGTGAGCATCTGTACCCTCGATGACGTCAAGCTGCTCTATGACGGCTTCGATCTCTGCTCCCCGACCACCTCGGTGTCAATGACCATCAACGGGCCTGCGCCGATCATGCTGGCCATGTTCATGAATACCGCAATCGATCAGCAGATAGACAAATTTACTGCGGAAAATGGCCGGGCACCGCTTGCTGCGGAAAAGGCCAAGATCCGCTCCGACGTGCTGTCCAATGTTCGAGGCACCGTGCAAGCCGATATTCTGAAAGAGGATCAGGGCCAGAATACCTGCATCTTCTCGATCGACTTCGCCCTGAAGATGATGGGCGATATCCAGGAATTCTTCATCGCCAACGATGTCAGAAACTTCTATTCGGTCTCCGTCTCCGGCTACCACATCGCCGAGGCCGGAGCCAACCCGATCACCCAGCTGGCCTTGACTCTGTCGAACGGTTTCACCTACGTGGAATACTATTTGGCCAGGGGCATGGATATTAATAGGATCGCCCCCAATCTGTCGTTCTTCTTCTCCAATGGCATGGACCCTGAGTACACCGTAATCGGTCGGGTGGCGCGGCGCATCTGGTCAGTGGCGATGCGGGAAAAATACGGGGCGTCCGAGGAATCGCAGCGGCTGAAATATCACATCCAGACCTCGGGACGCTCACTGCACAGCCAGGAGATCCAGTTCAACGATATCCGCACAACCCTCCAGGCCCTCTGCGCTATCTACGACAACTGCAACAGCCTGCACACCAACGCCTTTGACGAAGCCATCACCACCCCGAGTTCGGAATCGGTCCGGCGTGCCCTGGCCATCCAGTTGATCATCAACCGGGAATGGGGGCTTGCCAAGAACGAGAACATGAACCAGGGCAGCTTCATCGTCGAGGACCTCACCGATCTGGTGGAGGAAGCAGTTCTCGCGGAGTTTGACAAGATCACCGAACGCGGCGGTGTTCTCGGGGCGATGGAGACCGGCTATCAGAGAAGCAAGATCCAGGAAGAGTCGATGTATTACGAGGCCCTGAAGCACTCGGGCGAATACCCCATCATTGGCGTCAACACCTTCCGCAACCCCGATGCCCGCATGGAAGAGGAGCATGCAGCCCTCGAACTCGCCAGAGCCACCGACGAAGAGAAGGATTCCCAACTCCAACGACTGGCGGAATTCCATGAAAAACATAAAGATAAGGCCCCGGAGGCCCTCAAACTGATTCAGGAGACAGCCCTGAGAGGCGAGAATATCTTTGCCCAACTCTTGGACACGGTAAAATACTGCAGTCTCGGCCAGATTACCGGGGCCCTCTATGAGGTCGGAGGTCAATACAGACGGAATATGTAAAAATCCTTTGACCCATTTACTGACCTGGGTGGTTATCTCTTCACGGGAAAACCACCCAGGACTGATGCAAATTTTTTCAGACAACGCCTTTTTGGCAATAGTCCTCAATAGTCTCTTCCGAATAACCCAGTTCTCTCAGGACCTCTCGAGAGTTTTCCCCAAATCCCACAGGGTGCGTCCTGAGAGAGCCGGGTGTCTCAGAAAGTTTAACCGGAATACCGAGGGCTTTGAGAGACGGGCCGTTTTCCTGCCGCTGCTCGACGACCATATCCCGCTCAACAAAAAGAGGGGCCTGCAGGACCTCTTCCAATTGTTGAATCACCGAATGGCACACCTCGATCCGAGATAATTCTCCATCCCACACAACCAACGGTTTCTTCTTGAAGATCGTTCGGAGACAGGCAGTTATCTCCCCCCTCCTTTCCTCGTCATATTGCAGATCAGTAAATTCAGGCACCTTGAGATGCTCGCAGAGATTGCGCCAGAACCTTCTTTCAACGGCACCGATGGCTAGATACCTGCCATCCGAGGTCTCGTAGGTGTTATAACAGGCATAACGATGCGACAACAGGGATTCGGATCGACCGAATGTCTTGCCGGAAAGCTGCCCCAAAAGGACAGGCAAGGTCAAAAATCCGAGCAGACTATCGGTCATAGATATATCGATATACTGGCCTTTGCCACTCCTCTCCCGAGCAAACAGAGCGAGCAGAATGCCAATAACACCGTTCATCGCGCCAGCGATATCAGCAATCTGCACCCCTGGGATGGTCGGCGGGCTTTCCTTCTGGCCGATAAGGTCGAGAACACCGGCAGTACTCAGGTAGTTCACATCATGTCCGGCCTTGTGTCGTAAGGGACCGGTCTGGCCGTATCCGGTAATTGAGCAGTAGATGATTTTCGGATTGATTTTCCGTACGCTCTCGTAGTCGACACCGAGTCGCTCAACTACACCTGGACGAAAACCCTCAAGGATAATATCGGCATTCTCGGCCATCCTGAAAAAGACCTCCCTGCCTTCCGAGGCTTTCAAGTTGAGAGAGATGTGCCGTTTGTTACGGTAGAGATCTTTGAAAAACATGCCATCTTCAACAAACCTGCGGTCTTCGACAGCAACGACCTCAGCTCCGTGATCTGCCAGGATCATCGAACAATACGGACCCGGTAACAACCGTGAGAGATCGAGAACCTTCACCCCCGTTAATGCGCCAGACACATCCATTCATCACCTCACAATTCAACTATGCTTCATTTTTCTACAGGTCTCCACTTGATTGTATCTTCATATAACCGGCAGGCTGCAGTAACCTTGCCACCAGCCTGATTTTTCCCCTAACACGAAGAATCTTCCTCAGTATATCGCCCGACAAAGTCTACGAAAACGCATTTCTGCTCTCTATTACTCATGCTTCAAAAATCAGCAATAAAGGTCATTTCCGCTCAGCACAAATCAGAATACGTGGAGATGATCAAATCAATTCAGCTTACCCCCGGATAGTGCCTCCCGGGTCAGCAATACTCCGACCGCGCGAGATACATACCGGAGTACGTTCTGTCAGGCTCCGTCCAGAACCCGCCGCACAGTTTGCGCAAGACTGGTCATGCTGAGAGGTTTCATCATGAATTCCCGGATACCGATCTGCTTAGCCTCTCCCCCATCGATTGAGGTGGAATAACCCGTATAGAGGATGACCGGCATGCTGGGGCGTTGCGAGAGAATTTCCCTGGCGAGTTCCAGGCCTGTCAGGTTCGGCATTGTCTGGTCCGTGATAATGAGGTCATAATTGTAGGGCTGCATGCGATATTCCTTCAGGGCCTCGACACTGTCGGACATTACCCGTACCCGGTAACCGAGTTTCCGCAGTATTTCGCCGGCCATGATCGCCAGGGTTTCTTCATCATCGACAAAGAGAATCCGCTCACTTCCCATGGGCATCTCGTATGTCCGATCTTCCTGAATTTCGATATCTTCCATATCGCAACAGGGAAAATAGAGGTGAAATTGGCTACCGGCCCCGACTTCGCTCTCGACCCGGATTGCCCCGCCGCACCCTCTGACAATACCCTGCACCACTGCCAGACCGAGCCCCGTGCCCTCGCCCTTTTCTTTGGTCGTAAAATAAGGGTCGAAGATTTTTGCCACAACTTCGGGGGGCATTCCCCGACCTGTATCTGATATTGAGAGTTTCAGGCAATCCTGAACCATTATTTCGTGCAAATCAAAATACTCTTCATCCTTTTTTATCTTCGATAACTCAACATTCAATGAGCCAACCTGCCCCTGCATGGCATGGGCAGCGTTGGTGCAGAGATTCATCAACACCTGATGAATCCGGCTGGGATCAACCTTGACGAGTCCGAGGCTACTGGGGATCTTTCTTTGAATGGTTATTGAGGAAGGGATGGTGGCCCGCAGCAGTTTCAGGACCTCTTTAATCGTCGGGCTGATATCGACCGGTCCCTCGAAAGTCTCCTCCGTCCTGCTGAAGGAAAGAATCTGGCGTACCAGATCACGAGCCCTCCGGCTGCCTTTTTTTACCTGTTCAAGATTCTTTCGGAGGGCATCCGGACAATCTTCAGAGAACAGGCTTAGATCAGTATAACCCACGATCGCCGAAAGGATGTTGTTGAAATCATGTGCTATACCACCAGCCAGGGTGCCGATGGCCTCCATTTTCTGGGCCTGGAGCATCAGTTCCTCACTCCGCTGCATCGCGGCGACCGCACCGGCGGTCTGCAATGCCTCACAGGCATAAGAAGCCAGAATGGCCCCTATTTCCCTGTCCTGAGCCACAAAAGGCGGATGTCTTTTGCTATGCAGCGAAACGATGGCCAGGGGCTTTCCCGAACGATCGATGAACGGGAAGACAAGGAAGGAGTCGTCACCGTATTGCGACCAGCCGCTTGGTGAAATTTTCTGCTCCTGCCGGATATCAGAGATAAATATTGGCTCCTTCCGGTCGAAGGCTCTGGCAAAAACACTGTCTTCTCGAAGAGGCAGAGCGATTTCCGAAACAGCATGACCGACATCAAGACTGTGCACGCAACGCAGGCTGTTTTCCGACACCTCATAGATACTGCCTCCGGCGGCATCCATGTGACGGGCGAATTCTTCCAGCATCATCGCCCCGCTCTTTCTGATATCACCGCAACCCAGCAGTTTTTTCGTAGATTCAACCACATCACAGAGTCGGCGATTGATCTCCTGGAGTTCCTCTGTCTTCTTCGAGACCCGATCCTCGAGTTCGACCTGGTAACGCTGATTTTCCTCGAACAATCGCCCCCGTTCAAGGCCTTTTTCGATGGCATGCTTGAGGATCGACATATCGTCGATAGGTTTCATCAGGTAATCCCAGGCCCCGAGCCGCAGGGCCTCAACGACATCGCTGATATCGCCGGCCCCCGAGACAACGATGACCGGAAGGTTCGGAGTTCTGGCCCTGATTGTCTTCAATACCTGCAGTCCACCCATTTTAGGCATCCGCAGGTCTACCAGAACCAGATCGATTCGCTCGCGATCATACAACTCAAGGCCGGTTCGCCCATTATCGGCCTCTATGACCCGATAGTCGTAGTCTTCAAGATAGGCATGGATACTCCGGCGGATGACAGATTCGTCGTCTATGGTCAAAATTACGGGCTGTTCAGTCCGTTCCATACAATCTCACAGCTCTGAACTGAAGTCCAAAATTGAAAAACACAATCATTTCCCCTTAAAAAATTACCGTTAATCCAGCTACTTAAATGTCAAGAATTATGCCTGTCGTTTTTCCTGCATATCCAGTATATAGTCCCGTCATTGAAGTTGTCAATTTTATTGCATGAACTCGCCGGAGGATCCAGCCTGTGCTGACTCCGGTGAGTTCTGTCCGAGAAACTCCCTACATTCCTCAAGCCGGCCATGCTGATTGTCCATCCACCACTTGCCAGATCATGCGAACCGCCGGCAGCCCTGGCCCATCTCGCCGGGGCTTTACAACGTAACGGCCTGCCCTGCCGGATTGTCGATATGAACATCGAGGGCATCCTCTCGCTCTTATCCTCAAGGGTAGAAGCGAATGACACATGGAGTCGCCGGGCTGTCAGGAATATCCAGGACAACCTCGAACATATCCGGCAGCGGCAGGTCTACGCGAGCAGGGACCGTTACCAGCGGACCGTGCAGGACATCAACAGGCTGCTGGCTATTGTCGGCAAACAATATGGTATTGTGCTCTCCCTTGCCAATTACCAGGATTCCGTCCTCTCCCCTACAAACAGTGACGATCTCATCAAGGCGGCGGAACACTCTGCCGACAACATTTTCTTTGCCTATTTCTCCAAGAGACTGACAGATCTGCTGGCCGAGGAAATGCCATCCTGTATCGGCATCTCCTTGAATTATCTCGGTCAGGCCAACTGTGCCTTCGCCATCATCGGTTTCCTCAAAAAGCACTGGCCGGACATTCCCATCATCATGGGCGGCGGGTTGATCACCACCTGGATGCGCAGCCCAACCTGGCGAAATCCCTTTGCGGGTCTCATCGACCTTCTCATCGCAGGTCCGGGGGAAGAGCCGCTGCTGACCTATCTCGGCGGCGGAATACCAGAAGACAAGGCACTGCCCGACTATCGGCAGCTCAGAGACCTTCCCTACCTTGCGCCTGGGTTCATCCTGCCCTATGCCGCTTCTTCGGGCTGCTACTGGAAAAAATGCGCCTTCTGCCCCGAAACGAGCGAGAAAAGCCCGTACCGCCCGCTCAGTTCCCAACAGGTGAACGCCGAACTCGGTCACCTGACCGCCGCAACTGCCCCCGGACTCCTGCATTTTCTCGACAACGCCATCAGTCCGGCAATCATGGAGGAATTGATCATTCGTCCGCCAGGCCCCGAGTGGTATGGTTTTGCCCGAATCAGCAGGCACCTCACCGACCCTGATTTCTGCCGGGGCCTGCGACGTTCGGGATGCGTCATGCTGAAACTCGGTATCGAATCAGGATCACAGAAGGTTCTGGACAATATGGGGAAAGGTATCAACCTCCAGCAGGTGGCGAAAGCCCTGGAGGTCCTGCACGGGGTGGGCATTGCGACCTACGTCTATCTCCTTTTCGGGACACCCTCCGAATCTCTGGCCGAGGCGCATGAAACCCTTGAATTTGCCAGACGACATCATCAGGAGATAACCTTTCTCAACCTCGCGATCTTCAACCTGCCAGTCGGCAGCATCGAGGCCGAAAGTCTCGAGATAACCGACCGACACCAAGGAGATCTCTCGCTCTACCATGATTTCCGTCATCCGCGTGGCTGGAACCGCCGCCAGATCCGGCATTTCCTGTCCACTGAATTCAAGCGTGACCCGCGGATCCTACCGATCCTGCAGCGGGACCCGCCATTCTTCACTTCAAATCATGCGGCATTTTTCGTCTGAGTGTCCTGCAGGGAAAACAAGACTACCGGATCTCAACCAACTCGATGGCAAAGGTCAAATCCTGGCCGGCAAGGGGCGGATTGGCATCTAGGGTGATGTGGATGTCGGTGATTTCGGTAACTACTACTCGAATCAGTTCGCCATTGGCTCCACCCATTTCAAGACGCATGCCGATCTCCAGATCAAGATCCGGTGGAACATGTTCAACAGGGGTGGTGATGACCATTTCTTCGTTCCGCTCGCCATAGGCCTTGTCGACAGGAATGTGGACGAGTTTTGACTGGCCCACGACCATACCGAGCATCGCCTCGTCAAAACCGGCAATAACCTGGCCGCTGCCGACCACAAACTCAAGGGGTTCGCGTCCCTCGGAGGAATCAAAAACTGTTTCATCAACCAACCTGCCGGTATAATGAACCAGCACAGTATCACCTTTTCGAACTTCTATTGTCATCTATTCTCCTTTTGCCCAGCAGGCATATTCTTCAAACTCATCATTTTTTTCAACTCCGGCGAGCGACTTGAATACACCCGCCGCCGACGATAAGGACAGCTGCAAACAGCCCGCCACTATAGCACAGGAGCAAAATGAAAGATACACCCGCCGGCCATTTTTTCGTGCACCGCCCCAATCAAAACAAACGGGGCGAATACCGCCCGTCTTTCGGTACCCGCCCCTCAAGTGTACAATACTTCAGCTAATGGCTGCGTCCGCTACACCTTAAACGTTGAAACCAGCTTACTGAATCCGTCGGAGAGCTCCCTTAATCGCGCCGCATTGTCGCTCACCGATTTGGCGTTGCTGCTCATTTCAGCGCTCGCCTGATTGACCTCGGCAATCTCTCTGGCAATCCCGGTCGACACCTCAGAACTCTGCGAAACATTGGCATTTATTTCCTGGATACCCTGCAGAATCTGGCTGACGCTCTTGGCTATCTCGTTGGCTGTCACCGACTGCTCCTCCACGGCTGTGGCAATTGTACTGACGATATCGCTGTTCTCACCGACCACAGAACTGATCGACTGGATCTCGGAGACAGTGGCGTTGGTGGTATTCTGGATATCATCGATCCGCCCTCTGATCTGCCGGGCCGCTTCGGATGTCTGTTTGGCCAGTTCTTTGATCTCGCTGGCCACGACCGCAAAACCCTTGCCGGCATCGCCTGCCCTCGCCGCCTCGATAGTGGCATTCAAGGCGAGAAGATCGACCTGGTCGGAGATCTCTGAAATCGTTTCCAGGACCTTGTTGATCTCCCGCGCCGCGACTCCCAGTTCATCGACCCTGGCAGAAGCGGAAGCCGCCTGAGAAACAGCCTTCTCGGTGATGGATCTGGCCTTTTCCGAAGTCTCTGCAATCTCGTTGATGGTCGAGGTCATTTCTTCGACAGCGGCGGAAACTACATCGACGCTGGCGGCTGTCTCATCCATCGAAGTAGCGACAGTCGCCATGTTGGCTGACATCTCCTCGACTGCTGCCGCCACGGTATTGGATTTGTCCGAGGTGGCGGCAGCACCGCCGGACATTTCGCCGGCAGTGGCGGCAAGTGACTGGGCCGAGGAATTTACCTCCCGGGCATCACTGCCGATCATCTTGATTATGCCCTGCAGTTTTTCGACAAACACATTGAACCACTTGGCCATGTCCGCCAGTTCGTCCTTGGTGCTGACCTGTAACCGGCGGGTGAGATCCCCCTCACCCTCTGCGATATCCCGCAGCATCAGGCTGGCATCCTTGATCGGCCGGGAGATCTTCATGGAGACAAAGGTCAAGACCACAGCCACGACAAGAACAAGGATGGAGCTTATGCCAATTATCCACATCCTCTGGGCCTTTACAACTCCGGTTATCTCCTCTTTCTGCGTGGCCAGGGCTTGATCGATATCATCAACATAGATGCCGGTCCCAACGATCCAGTTCCATTCCTTGAACATTTTTACAAAGGACAGCTTGGGAACCGGTTCTTCCTTGCCGGGTTTCGGCCACATGTAATCGACAAAGCCTTCACCTTTGTCACGACCGACCTGGGCCATCTCGCTGAACAGTTTTTTGCCTTTAGGATCGGCGTAATCCTTGTAATTATTCCCGTCCATCTCCGGTTTGATCGGATGCATGATCATATTTGCATCGCTATCGATGATAAAAAAATAATCATCGCCAGCCGGACCAAACCGCAGACTACTGATCTGCTTGCGGGCCTCTTCCTTGAACCTCTTTTCAGCACTTTCCAGGTAGACACCAGTGCCGATCACCCAGTTCCAGGGTTTAAACAGCTTCACATAGGATAACTTGCCGACCGGTTTATCCTCTCCGGGTTTGGGCCACATATAATCGACGAACCCCTGTCCCTTCTCGGCACAGACCTTAACCATCTCAACAAACAGCTTTTTACCGTTCGGGTCGGCAAACGTCGAAAGATCGGTGCCATTCATCGCCGGTTTCATTGGGTGCATGACCATAAAGGGGCGCATATCATTTATCCAGATATAGTTGTCTCCCCCATAACGCAGCGTGCTGATTGTATTTAAGGCCTCCTGCTGCTTTTCGGCATCGGTCAGGCCGGCTTTGTTATAGATCGCCTCAACAGAAGAAAATGCCAGATTGACAATGGATTCAAGCTCGCGTTTATAGGCCACGGCCACCTGTTCAGGATCATGGGCGGCCTTATACTGGGTCTCCATGATCTTGTAGGTATTACGTATCAGATCATTGAGTTTTTCATTCTTGGCCTCGCGCATCACCGTGCCAATGGTTTCCAGGCTCTGGTTTCCCTGGTCCTGCAGGGAACTGATGCTCATGAAGGTTGTGATGATACCGAAAATGAGGAAAAACGGCAGGGTAAACAGGAGAATTTTGGTTTTGATCGACATAACTTCCTCCCTCAAAAGAATGAAGTTTATCCAAATGCACAGCACCCACTGACGGCAAGGCCCTTTGACACCATGCGATTACATCCTCCCCTTGGTTCAGGTATATACGAAAGCCTTGTAGAGAGTCAAGGTGACGCGGATGATTTACCAAGCTCTGCCGGGCATCATGCAACTCTTCCGGACAGATGAACAGTGCATAAACCCAACCCGGACTCCCAATTCAGGTGATTGTC
>JAIFKM010000144.1 GCA_020049575.1 Desulfobulbaceae bacterium | reverse complement strand
AAACCTGCGGCCCCGGTTACCAGTATCTTCTTCATATCACTTTTCCTGTTTATAATTAAAAACCGGGATCCCGCCAGGGCGAAATCCCGGAGTAAAAACCTGCTTCACGTTACAAATCGGCCAACCTGCTGTTGTGCCAGACAGGAGGCATCAATTAATCGTCGAAATTGCCCTCCGGCCCCTTGTCTGAAACGAGACTTTTAGCCTTTTCGATGATTTTCTCCTTTGTCCAATCTCCCGCGCTCTCAATCCGCTCGGCCTTAGGTCCCAGGTCATAGGAGCCGGCATTGAGTATAATCTCTTTGGCGATTGTTGCCGTACCTTGGGCATTGAAGACATTGACCAGCATATTGTAGACAAAGGCCTCGACCCGCAGGCACATCCGCTCACGGATCTTTCTGTCCTGGGCCAGCAGCAAAGTCTCAAAAGGCAAGTTAAGATTTTTATAGTTCCCGGCTTTCCAGCCCTTGCTGTCAGCAGAGGCCGTCATCCGCTCCCACATCTCCTCAGACATGCCTTCACCGACCACTTTCTTGAAGTTGCCGTTTGCATCGAGGATGGCATTACCGTAATCATTGACCTCGACACCCCAAGAGACCATCTGCAGCGCGGTCGCAACATTCGCCTTGGTAGTATTGGTTAGCTGGGCAATGGCTCGAAGCTTGTCCGAATTGTTGCCGGAAGTGCCGTGCTGGGCCCCGGAGACTTTGTAAGGTTCGAGACTGCGGTGGATTTCCGCGGTCAGCTCGACCTGAATCCCCTGGCCGCTGGCCTCGAGGCCATGGGTGGAGCCATTATTCAGGGCGATCCAGTCTGCCGAGATACCATGCGCATTTAAGCCTTTGATCAAAAAGGATGCGTCTTCGACACTGGAAAGTCCCTGGTCACCCTTGATTTCGCCGACTTCGGTCTCCAATCCGGCCCATGTCGGAATATAGCTGTTCAACTCAATATTTGCCAACAGGTTGCGATCATCGGGCATGTGCGAAGCGTCGATGGCAATCGAGGTGATACCGGCGTCAAACATTGAAGGGATCTCCATCTTGGCAAATGGCAGGTCGGCTTCACTCTTGATGCCGTAATGATCGGCATGGATGGCCACCGGGATGGTAAGCCCCAACTCATTGCAGACTGCATCGACCTGACGGGCGATATTGTAGAAATTCACCGGGCAGTAATTACACTCGGAGCGAGCGATCTCGATGATGATCGCCGCATCAGCCCGCTGCGCTGCCTGCAAGGCCCCCCGGATGACAAAGAAATTGCGACCGTTGGCCGCGATGGTCATGGCCTTGCCCTTTGCCATGAGAGCCCGGTCGATAACTTTTCCGCTCACCAGCAGGGCCCGCGAGTGTGGGAAAAGACGGCTTACGCTCGGCGGTCTGCCTATCTGTATGGTTTTTTCGAATTCAGTCATGATATGTATCTCTGCCTCCCTGTTCAGGTTAGAAGATCCTCGTCCGTATCTCTGCCCCCCGTCCGGCCCGGTGTGTTCTTCCTCACAGGCCGGCAATATTCTGTATGACATCACATCTTTTTATAATACAGGGAGATGGATAAATCCAGAATGAACATGCCACAACTGTGAGATAGACAACAAAAGCCCCTGTATGACCAATTTTCTGTCATACAGGGGCTTTTGCAAAGCACAGCCGATGGTGCTCCCGGAGAATCAAATGAAATGCATTCGATTATCCGGCAAACATAGTCACGCTGTTTCGGCTGCCAGTTCCTCCTCGCCCAACTTGAAGGCGGCAATGGACTCTTCCAGCCGTTTTGAAGTGGAGGCGATTTTCTCCATTGAGATAACGGTATTTCTGGTAGCCCCTGTTGTCTGCTCGGTGAGAACACCGACCTCCTCCATCATTTCGGCAATATGCTCGGAATCACGCGACTTCTGCTGCGCTGTTGAAGAAATATCATTAATATTTTCAGCGAGTTGATTTGAAACGGCTTCAATCTCTCCGAGTTTATTGAAGGCCTCATCCGAGAGTTCAGTTCCGGTAACAACATACTGGATACTTTTCTCCATACTGGCCGCCGCTTCAACGATTTCCTTCTGAATACCGGTAACAAGCGCCTCGATCTGTTTGGTCGATCCGGCGGATCGCTCGGCAAGTCTCTGAACCTCATCGGCAACAACCGCGAATCCTCGTCCGGCATCACCGGCCGTCGCTGCCTGAATAGAGGCGTTCAGCGCCAGAATAGAGGTACGGTCGGCGATATCGTTGATGATCTGGGTGATATTGCCGATTTCCTGGGAACTCTCGCCAAGCCTCTTGATGGTCCTGGCAGTGCCGCGCATGTTGTCCTTGATGGCACTCATCGCCTCGTTGGTCTTTTTAACGGCCAGAGATCCTTCCCGGGCGGTCATCATCGCCTTGTTCGAAACCTCAGCCGATTGGCCGGCATGCTGGGAAATATTCTGAATTGCCTCAGCCAACACTTTGATCGTAACGATGGCCGCCTGGATCTTCTCCGCCTGTTTTTCAGTGAAGACGGCAAGATCCTTCGTCGATTGCTCAACGTCGTGGGATGACCGACCAACCTCGGCAGCTGACCGTTTAACGCCCTTTACAACTTCGCTGAGCTGTACCGCCATAGCATTGAACGAATCTGCAATTGCTCCGGTAATCTCTTCCGTGACTTCTGCCCTTGCCGTCAGATCGCCATCGGCCAGGTCGCTGATTTCACTGAGAAGCCGCATAATCGATGCCTGAATGGCATCACGTTCATCACGGCTCTGGATCAGAGCCAGGGTGTTGTCGAGCATGGCGTTCATCGTCTCCGCCATCTCGCCCAGTTCGTCCTCGCTGACAACCTCGGCCCGGGCAGTAAAATCGCCGATACCGATATTACTGAACATCTCCATGATCTTGTTGATCTGGAGAGTGAGTCTGTTAGAGAAGACAATGGCGGCAAGAGCACAGAGCACAACGCTCAGACCGATCAAGCTGATCAGCCAGATAAGACTGGTCCGGGCTTTGTCTTCGATAAAACGAACAGAACCGAGGATTTCGTCCTGAAAAGTGCTGGCGACGATAACCCAGTCCCATTTCTTGAAGTAGGTAAATTTGAATACTTTCACCCTGGTCTCCTGGGAACCGGCATCCTTCCAGCTGGTCTGTAACTCACCTACTTCCCCGGGCGCAAGCGTCAATGCTTTTTTGGTAATCTCCTGCATATACGGCAAACCATTAGCATCCTTGAGATCAAGGACGACCTTTCCGTCTTCCTTGCCGCCTTTGGAGATAACATAGGCACCCTTGCTGTCAAAAACCTCAACGCTACCGGTCTGACCAACGACCATATCCATGATTGCCTTGCGCAGATACACCGTACTTTCCTGCGGTACACCAACATAGATCATGCCGATTATCTGCTTGCTGGCGTCCAAAATTGGCTTATACGCCGTGATATACCAAGCATTTACAACATAAGCACGGCCAACGAAGGTCTCTCCCTTCATGACAGACTGAACAACAGGGTTGGCTGTACCATCAGCGTTGGTGCTTGGGATATAAGTACCGATAGCACGCGTTCCTCCGGTATTAAGTACGTTTGTCGCAACACGCAACATATCGCCGGCAGGATTCATCTTCTGGAAGATGGTACAGGTCGTCTGCACCAGGTCCCTGACCTGGTCAACCACCGGAACGGCAGCTTCCTTTTCTCTGACCTGGCCAAGCCACTCAGGGCCAACGAACATTTTCGGCAGGGTTACTGTTTCCTTCTTGCTGGTAAACTGATTGACGGCTTCCCAATTGACCGTCTCCATGCCGACATTCAAGCCCCCCCTCTGTTTTGCCTGATCTTCGGCGACATTGAGGGAGGAGGCGATTCCTTTCTCGATCAATTCCTGCTGGGTGGTTGCCAGCGTGTACACACCCTGAATAAGATGATTAAAGTCCGCGTCCGCGAGCTTTATACTTTCATTTCTTGCAGTTGCCGTACTCTGATTATTCTGAATGATGACCACGGTGAGAGCGAAAAGCAGTGGTACTACCGTCAGGCTTATGCCAAAGAGCAGCAGGCGTGTTTTGATTTTCATCTTTTTAAGCATCGACAAAGACCTCCTATGCGTCTTGCGTTGTGGAAAAACAGGTGTAATGGTGTTGCGAAATTCGAGCTCTATGAGCCTGCGCTCTTCTCCTGGACGGTAGTGCAATCTCAGACCGGATCAAAACCTACCTCCAACTCTGTGTTGCTTTACAACTGCTGTTTGATCAATTCAAGTAATTCACTGTCATCATAAGGTTTTGTCAGATAGCCGTCGGCTCCCTGTTTGACCCCCCAGAAACGATCGCTGTCCTGAGATTTGCTGGTTACCATGATGATCTTTGTTTTCTGGATATCCGGAGTACTCTTTATCTGGCGACAGATCTGAAAACCGTTCTTCTTCGGCAAAATTACATCGAGAAGGATCAGATCCGGCTTTTGGTCGACTGTCATCTGCAGCGCCTCTTCGCCATCTCCGGCCGTGATGACCCTGTATCCAGCCTTCTCGCAGGCCGATACAGCAATCCGTTTATCCGTCGGGCTGTCTTCAACAACCAGTATGAGTTTCTGACTCATTGTTCACCGCCCTTATTTCTTTAAAAATTTATCAATACCTTCTTCTTTCCACACATTCAGGGTCTTGCTGTCCGTATCCTTGATTTTTACACCAATGGCATTAACAGGGGTGGAATGCTTTTTTTGAATCTCGATCCAATTTTTCTTTATTGATTTATCTATACCCATTGTGTTCTCCTTCTTTTTTTTAACGTGATTAATTGATTGGGATTTCCCGCAACCGGGAAGGCCCACAGATTGCTAGAGCCAGCGTATCGGAGCCGCCGGCAAATGACCTCTCGCATATCTCGGCCAGAGACGCCTCTGTCTGGTTTTCAAGATTTTCGACAATCTCGGCATTCGGGATAATTCTGTTGAAATAATATACCTGGGTGAGCAGCCTGCTCATCCTGGTATACGGATCCTCCGAATCAATATGATGCTGTCCGATCGAATAGAGCTGAGCCTGCCAGACTTCCTCGACCAGGGCGGGCCGGGTTCTGGACAAAAGCCCCAGAACTTCTTCGCGGACCAGTTGAATCGTCTTCTCCAAACCATCCGGCAGGGTGCTGCCGGAAACGACAATCATGCCAGCATCCAGATAGGCATGGTATTCGGAATGGATACTGTAGACGAGACCATGCGCCTCCCGCAGCGTGCGGTAGAGTCTTGATGACAGGCCGCCGCCGAGAATTGTATTGAGGAGATGGATTCCATAACGATCCGCATGCGAATAGGCAGGGGCCGGAACTCCAAGGGCGAAGTAGGCCTGCAAGCTGTTGTTATCTTCGATGAATGTCCCCGGAACAAATGGGCCTGGTGATTCAAGTATGCGCTCAGCATGCCCGAAAAACCGCCAGAAACAATCCCTCACCTGCGCCACAACATCCTCGTGCTGCAGGTTGCCAGCCATGGCGATACTGATCCTGTTCGGCAGATAATTGCTGTGCAGGAAATAGATCATATCCTCACGAGTGAATCCGCCAATAGTTTCTGCCGTCCCCTCGATCGAGCGGCCGAGGGCATGGCCCGGCCAAACCGATGCTTTCAGCAGATCCATCACACGTTCCTGCGGATTGTCCAAACCAGATGCCAGTTCAGCCAG
>JAIFKM010000122.1 GCA_020049575.1 Desulfobulbaceae bacterium | reverse complement strand
GTTTAGGGTAGAAGTTCTTTATCTTGATAGGGCGCTTCTGAGGGGGTTGCCCCCCAGTAGTGTTTTTTTTTTCAATATGCTGGTTCATAACGAAGGTTCTGGTGAACAATCCTAACGACTCAAGTCCTTCTGTTAGTTTGATGAAAGCCCATTTTTTCAAGGTCATTCCGACGCTATTCATTTTTACCGTTGGGGCATTCATCACCTGGTGGATAGTTGTGCAACACGACCGCGAGATGCGTTCCGAACTTCTTGAACAGGCACAATTGGTGGCTCTGGCTGTAGAGAGTGAAAGCATCAGGAGTCTCACCGGCACCCAGATTGATTTGAATAATCCCGTCTATCTTCGACTCAAGAATCAGTTTTCCACACTCCTTTCTGCCTACCCACAATGCCGATTCCTTTATTTATCTGGGCGCAAGCCTGATGGCTCGATCTTCTTTTTCCTGGACAGTGAGCCTGCCAATTCGAAGGATTACTCCCCGCCGGGACAGATCTACGAAGAGATCTCTGAAGATCATCGACTCGTTTTCACTACACAAATTCCAGTCGTCGAAGGCCCTGTCACTGACCGCTGGGGCACTTTTGTCACAGGATTGGTGCCGATCCAGGACCGACATGTTGAATTTTCTTCTCTCGCGACTCCGGTTGATGCTCAGGCAATGGTTCAAAAGGCTATAGAGTTTTATCATAAAAATGGTCGTGAGCGAACACTGCATGAAATCAACGATCTGCAGGGAGAGTTTCACAAGGGCGATCTCTACGCATTTGTTTACGATCAGGCCATGACCATGCTGGCCCATCCAGTGAAACCCGAACTGGTTGGCAAGAATCAACTTGAGAAAAAAGACTGGGATGGGGGAAAGTTTTTCCGCAAGGAGATCCAGGAAATTGCCACCTCTCAAGGAGCTGGTTGGGTGGAATATGAGTACGAGAATCCAATCAGTAAGAAGAGAGATCCTAAAACCACCTATGTTCAAAGAGTGGATGATCTTATCATTTGTGCTGGTGCATACGCTGGAACTGAGGATGTCAGCGCAGTACTGGGCATGGATGTGGATGCCCGGGATTGGAACTGGATGCTGGCCCGTGCTGCACTCCCCTCCGCACTCTCTACAATAATCCTGATCGCACTCCAGCTTTTCGGCTCGGCACTTTTTGCAAAGCGCTCACGTTTTGCTCTCCCCCCTCCACGGTGGATGAAATCCCTCGAAGTGATCCTCGTGACCTCGATGGGATTGACTCTTACTATTTTTACGGCCTGGTTGGTTAATGACTATGGAATCAACATACAGAGAAAGGCTTTTGTTCAACAGGTGACCAACCAGACCAACGCTATTGCCATAGCTCTCCGTTCCCTTCGAGATGTCGAACTGGAAAGTTTGGGACATTTTTTCGAGAGCTCTAAGACAGTCAGTGTTGCGGAATTTGAGAGGTTTTCTGAATATCTTGTAAAAAATCCCATGGTCTCCGCCTGGGAGTGGATACCTGTTGTCCCGGCTGCAGAGAAAAATTTGCTTGAAACCGCCGCACATGCCGCTGGTTCGGCGGGGTTCAAAGTGTGGCAGAGGGATGACCAAGAAAGGTCGGTACCGGCCTCCGGACGAACAACATATTATCCGGTTTATTATGTAATGCCTCAAGCAGGAAATGAAAAGGCATTGGGCTTTGATCTCGGTTCGGAATTACTGCGACGGAATGCACTCGAAGAGACGATACAAAGTGGCCTGCCTACAGCCACAGTGCCACTCAACCTAGTACAAGCCACGGTCAACCAGAAGGGAATCCTGATTTGTCAACCGGTTTATAGTGTTGATGATGCTCTACTCCTGCGCGGGTTCGTCCTGGCAGTGGTACGGATGGGTGCATTGGTGCAGATCGAGAATTCCAAGGGCATGGCAGACATGGAACTCTCTTTTCTACAGAAGGGCGCTGCTGCCGAATCGCTTGCCACAACCTGGGATGATGACAGTCTACCCGCTACAGATTATTCAATGACGCGACCGATTTTTGCCTTTGGTAAGGTTTTTACTATTACCTCTTACGCAAAAAAGGATTTCCTTAAGTTGTATCCGAATCGGGAAGGGATATTGGTCCTCCTCGCGGGACTGGTTTTCACTGCTGTATTCACCTTCCTCACTAATCTCATTGTTGGTCGACGAAGATATTTGGAACAGAGAATACACACGCGCACCGCTGAACTCAGAGAAAGTGAGGAATCATATTATAACCAATTCTCATACAATTCCAATGCAATGCTCCTGATCGATGGTAGCGATGGAACCATCATTGATGTCAATACGGCCGCACAATTATATTACGGTTACACCCATGACCAGATGTTGTCCATGCAGATCTCAGATATAAATACTCTTCCTCCATCTGAAATCCAGCAGGCAATGTCTGCGGTTTCACAGAAATCGGGGAATCATTTCGAATTTCAACATCGACTGGCGGATGGCTCCATCCGAGATGTTGAAGTGTCGTCAAGCAGTATCAGCTTCCACGGGCGGAAGGTGCTTCATTCCATCATACATGATATCACTGACCGCAAAAGAGCAGAAAAGAAATTGCAGGAAAGCGAGTTGCTCCAACGGCAACTACTTGCCAGTATGCCGGTCGGCATAGTCATTGTCGATTCGGTGACTCGGGTTATTGAACAGGCAAATGATCATGTGGCAACGCTGTTCGGTGGACCTGTTGAGCATTTAGTGGGCCATCGCTGTCACTCGCTATTATGTCCTGCTAGCGAGGGAGCTTGCCCCGTCTGTGACCTCGGCCAACTCGTCGATAATTCAGACCGGCAAATGTTGCGGGCAGACGGAACTCACCTGGCCATTTTGAAGACCGTGAAGCGCATCACAGTAAGTGGCCAGGAAAAACTGCTGGAGTGTTTTGTCGACATTTCAAGACAAAAAATTGCTGAAGAAAAACTCCAATTAGAGCATCAACGATTAGCAGGCATTATTGAAGGAACACATGTCGGTACTTGGGAATGGAATATTCAGACAGGAGAGATATGTTTCAACAGCCGTTGGGCTGAAATTATCGGTTATACACTTGACGAAATAGCGCCGGTATCTATCGAAACGTGGACAAACCATACTCATCCGGATGACCTGCTGAAAAGTGAGGAATTACTCGACAGGCATTTTTGTAAAGAACTCGAATATTACGAATTCGAATCGAGGATGAGGCATAAGAACGGACAATGGATCTGGGTGCTCGATAGAGGCAAGGTAACGAGTTGGGCCGAAGAAGGCAAACCACTTTTGATGCAGGGAACACATCAGGATATCAGCGAACGTAAGCAGGTAGAGGAAGAACTACTAAAGACTAGTGAGCGATTGGCGCTGGCCACCCGGGCTGGTGGCGTTGGCGTTTGGGACTACGATGTTGTCAACAATAGGCTGGTATGGGACACCCAGATGTTTCGTATCTACGGGATAACACAGAATCAATTCAGCAGTGTCTACGAGGCATGGCAGGCGGGCCTCCACCCAGAAGACCGACAACGAGGTGACGACGAAATCAAACTTGCATTGCATGGAGAAAAGGATTTCGACACCGAATTCCGCGTTATCTGGCCGGACGGAACCGTACACAGCGTTCGTGCCCTGGCACAGGTGCAGCGTGACGCCTCCGGCAACCCCTTGCGCATGATCGGTACCAATTGGGATATTTCGGCTCAAAAGCAGACGGAAGAAGAGCTTTTGAAGACCAATCAGTACCTAGAGAAGGCTACGGCTCTAGCAAACGACATGATGCTTGAAGCAGATATGGCCAACGCCGCCAAGAGCGATTTTCTGGCCAATATGAGCCATGAGATCAGGACCCCAATGAACGGGGTTATCGGCATGACCGGACTGCTGCTTGATACCCAACTTGATGATGAACAACGACGCTACGCCGAGATTGTACGCAACAGCGGCGAGTCACTTCTCGGTTTGATCAATGACATCCTGGATTTCTCGAAAATCGAGGCAAAAAAGCTCGATTTGGAAATTCTCGATTTCGATCTGTCGAGTCTGTTGGATGACTTCGCCGCTACGATCGCCATACGGGCGCAGGAGAAGGGATTGGAACTACTCTGTGCCCCCGATTTGAATGTACCCGTGCTGCTTCGCGGTGATCCGGGACGGCTGCGCCAGATTCTCACCAATCTGACAGGTAACGCTATCAAATTCACCCAGGCTGGTGAGGTGGCAGTCCACGTCTCACTGACAGAAGAGAATGAAAATGATGTTCTGCTCCACTTTTCGGTACGTGATACGGGCATCGGCATACCGGCAGATAAGATCTCCCAACTGTTTAACAAGTTCAGCCAAGTGGATGCCTCGACCACCCGAAAATATGGTGGAACCGGCCTGGGACTGGCCATCTCCAAACAATTGGTCGAGTTGATGGGCGGTAAGATTGGTGCCAACAGCCAAGAAGGCAAGGGGTCGGAGTTCTGGTTCACTGTGCGTGTAGGCAAACAGGCCGAAGGATCGCTCCGCGAAAATATCCCGCTGGCCGATCTGCAAAGCGTTCGCGTGCTCATCGTCGACGATAACGCCACCAACCGCGAAATCCAGATGAAACGCCTGGCTTCCTGGGGCATGCGCCCTGCTGAGGCTGAGGATGGCCCCACAGCGCTCCAGCATCTTTATGAGGCTTTGGGTGAGAACGATCCCTTTGCCATTGCCGTGATCGACATGCAGATGCCAGGCATGGATGGCGAAACTCTGGGGCGAACCATCAAGTCGGATCATCGTCTGGCTGACATTCAAATGGTGATGCTGACATCCCTGGGGACAAGAGGAGATGCCCAGCATTTCAAGGAGATTGGTTTTGCCGCCTATGCAACCAAACCAATACGGCACCAGGAACTAAAGACCGTCCTATCCATGGTGTTGGCTGGTAAGGAAGGTGAACAGACCTCGAAATCCATTGTCACCCGCTACTCGGCCCGCGAGACTATTAATTTGTTTCCCGGCTATACAGCGCGCATTCTGTTGGCTGAGGACAACATAACAAATCAACATGTCGCACTGGGCATCCTCAAGAAATTTGGTCTGCGCGCTGACGCCGTTGCCAATGGCGCTGAAGCACTCACAGCCCTGGAACTCCTGCCATACGATCTGGTACTCATGGATGTGCAGATGCCTGAAATGGATGGACTAGAGACAACAGGCCATATCCGCAATCGGCAATCTGCCGTCCGTAATCACGACATCCCTATCATAGCCATGACCGCTAACGCCATGCAGGGTGACCGGGAAATCTGTTTGCAAGCAGGCATGAACGACTATGTTTCCAAGCCTGTTTCTCCCCACGCCTTAGCGGAAGCGCTGGAAAAATGGTTGCCAAAAGAGACATTGACAACAACAACACAATCGTCGATTAGGCCTCAACAGTCTTCTTCTGCCGTTGATCAGGATTCGGAGTTGCCGGTATTCGACCGGGCGGGCATGCTCAATCGATTGATGGATGATGAAGAACTGGTACAGATGGTGGTTGAAGGTTTTCTGGAAGATATTCCGTTGCAGATCGCGGCACTGAAAGGGTATCTGGAAAACTTTGACGTTGAGGCAACCGAACGCCAAACCCATACTATCAAAGGTGCGTCTGCCAATGTCGGCGGCGAAATCCTACGTAAAGTAGCATACGAGATGGAAATTGCGG
>JAIFKM010000096.1 GCA_020049575.1 Desulfobulbaceae bacterium | reverse complement strand
AACGGCATTCCTTCATGAGGAAGATACTGTTCTGGAAAGCAAACAAAAGGTAATTCACCTGATGTTTTGATCATCAAAAAATGCAATACCGTTTTTCAACAGCAGCCGAATTGTCATTTCAATAACTGGAAATTTCATATATATTTTAAAAATCCAAGCAATTAGAATCTGCCCCTAGATGTACTGATACTAAAAAGTCTGTATCCCGGCACACGCACAAGGAGACGACCATGGTCGAAATACGACACAGCAATATCCTGGAGCTTTTCGAGCTACGGGAACGCGCCCTCGCCGGCGGCGGTGAAAAGCGCATCGACATCCAGCACCAGCGCGGCAAGCTGACAGCACGAGAGAGGATTCACCTGCTGCTCGATGAGGGATCGTTCGAAGAGATCGACATCCTCAAGGTCGGCCGAGGCGAGTCGGCCGGCAGCGACAGCCACCCCGGCGACGGAGTCATCACCGGCCACGGCACCATAAACGGCCGGGAAGTCTTCGTGTTCAGCCAGGATTTTACCGTCATCGGTGGTTCCCTCGGCGAAGGTCATTCGCAAAAAATCTGCAAGATCATGGATCTCGCCCAGCAGGTCGGCTCGCCGGTCATCGGCCTCAACGACTCCGGCGGGGCCCGAATTCAGGAGGGCGTGGATTCGCTCGCCGCCTATGGTGAAATATTTCACCGCAACGTCCACGCCAGCGGTGTCATTCCGCAGATCTCCTGCATCATGGGTCCCTGCGCCGGCGGGGCGGTGTACAGCCCGTCCATCACCGATTTCGTCTTCATGGTGGACCAGACCTCGCACATGTTTGTCACCGGCCCCAATGTGGTCAAGACTGTCATCCACAAGGATATCACCGCCGAGGAACTCGGAGGGGCCACTGCCCATGCCAGCAGGAGCGGCGTGGCTCAGTTCGTCTATCCCAACGACATACTCTGCCTGCGGGCGGTGCGTCAGCTGATCAACTACCTGCCCTCCAACAACAAGCAGAAGGCACCCATCCTCGACCTCAACGATCCACCGGAACGCACCGACCCGACTCTCGATTATCTGGTTCCACCGAATCCTAACCAGAGCTACGACATGAACGTGCTGATCTACAGCATCCTCGACGGCGCTGAATTCCTTGAGGTCCAACCCCAGTTTGCGGCCAATCGGCCTGGTGGCCAACCAGCCGGCGGTGCTGGCCGGAGCTCTTGATAACAACGCCTCGTTCAAGGCCGCGCGCTTTGTCCGTTTCTGCGACGCTTTCAACATCCCGCTTGTCTGCCTTGTCGATGTACCAGGCTTCATGCCCGGCCCCGAGCAGGAGCACGGCGGCATCATCCGCCATGGCGCCAAACTGCTGTACGCCTTTACCGAGGCCACCGTGCCGCGTATCACGGTAATTGTGCGCAAAGCCTACGGCGGGGCCTATGTGGTGATGAACTCCAAGCACATCCATTGCGACATCAACTATGCCTGGCCGACAGCCGAAATCGCCGTGATGGGACCGCGCGGCGCGACCGAGGTCATCCACCGCCGTGAAATCGAGAAGGCCGCCGACCCGGAGGCCATGCTGAACGAAAAGATGGAGACCTACCGCAAGCACTTCATGAACCCCTTTCTGGCAGCCAAACGTGGCTACATCGACGATGTCATCTTCCCCCGCGACACCCGTCACCGGCTCATCCGCACCCTGCAGTTTCTCGAGAGCAAGAAAGGTGGTCGACCTGACCGCAAACACGGCAATATTCCACTGTGAGGCACGCCATGTTCGAAAAAATCCTGATCGCCAACCGCGGTGAAATCGCCGTCCGCATAATCCGTACCTGCCAGACCATGGGAATCCAGACAGTGGCTGTCTATTCGGAACCAGATTTCCGCAGCATCCATGTCATCCAGGCCGACGAGGCCGTACTGCTGGGCGGCGCCCGGCCCGGCGAATCGTATCTGTCGATCGACAAAATCATCGAGGCAGCCCTAACCACCGGTTGTCAGGCCATCCATCCTGGTTACGGTTTTCTTTCAGAGAATCCCCTTTTTGCCGAAAAAGTGGCAGCCGCCGGACTGACCTTCATCGGCCCGCCGGCCACCGTGATTGCCGCCATGGGAGACAAGATCGCCGCCAAGAAGCTGGCGGTCATCGCCGGAGTTCCGACAGTGCCCGGGCACAGCGAACCGGTTGTTTCTCTTGAAGAGGCCCTGACTGCCGCTGCCCAGGTCGGTTTTCCGGTACTGCTCAAACCCGCGGCCGGCGGCGGCGGCAAAGGCATGCGCACCGTCGATCAGGCCATGGACATGGCCTCCGCTCTGATGCTCTGCCAGCAGGAGACACGTAAATCCTTCGGTGACTCCCGCCTCTTTGTCGAACGCTTCATCCGCCGGCCCCGCCATATCGAAATCCAGATCATCGCCGACCAGCACGGCAACGTTGTCCACCTGGGAGAGCGGGAATGCTCCATCCAGAGGCGCTACCAGAAGATCATCGAAGAATCCCCTTCCTGCGCCCTATCACCGGCTCTGCGGGAGGAGATGGGCAGCCTGGCCTGCGAACTGGCGCGAAACGCCGGCTATGTCAACGCCGGGACCGTAGAATTTATCCTCGACGAGGACGGCTCCTTCTATTTTCTGGAGATGAATACCCGACTGCAAGTCGAGCATCCCGTTACTGAACTGGTTAATTCACTGGATCTAGTCGAACTGCAGATCCGGATTGCCGCTGGTGAACCGCTGCCCTTCCGCCAGCAGGATGTCTCGCTCAGAGGCTGGGCCATGGAAGTGCGGATCTGTGCCGAGGATACGAAACGCGGTTTCGTGCCCTCCATCGGTCTGATCACGCGATACGCCGCACCACGCGGCAGGAAGGTTCGGGTCGATTCCGGCGTCGATGCCGGCAGCACGGTCAGCGTCTACTACGATCCGATGCTGGCCAAGGTCATCACCTGGGGAGAGGATCGCGAAGAGGCCCGCAAAAGAATGGTCCAGGCCCTGAACGGTTATCATATCGAGGGCATCTTCACCAATATCGATTTCGCCAATCAGGTGCTGACCCACCCGGTGTTCATCAAAGGCGATATTGCAACCGATTTCATTCCCACCCATCTGCTTGCTGAGGATGCCAGGATTGCGCCGCCCCTGACCTCGCTGCATTACATGGCCATAGCCACAACCCTGATCTACCACCTGCGGGAAAACCTCGTCCAGAATTCACTCCTGCATCTGAAATCCCGGGTTGGGGCCTCATCTCAGCAGAAGGCTTCCTACGAGTATGTCGCCAAGAGCGACGAGGACATCTTCCATATCAACCTTGAAAGCACCGGATCCGAATTGCAATGGCGCGTCCTGGCGGGCGACACCGTCTATCTGGTAACCACCCCGCCTCTGGAGTTCTATCGACGCAGGTTGAAATTGCACATCAACGACGAGGATGTTTTTTTCCGCCTCAAATACAGCGGAAACTTCTTCGAGGTTGCCTTCAGCGGCATTGCCCGCACCTTTGAAATCTACAATCCCCGGGAGTGGCAACTCGCGAAGTATATGCCGCCCCCAATCGAAAAACTCAGGGGCAACATCCTCGATTGCCCGATGCCAGGCCTGGTGGTGAGCGTCAAGGTAGCTGCCGGAGAAAGGGTTTTCCGCGGCCAGGAACTCATCATTCTTGAGTCGATGAAGATGGAGAGCGCTGTGTCGGCGCCAGGAGACGGCGTAGTGGAATCGGTTTGTGTGAAGACAGGTGACGCAGTCGAGACCGGGACGATCCTGCTTCATTTCAAAAAAGATTGATGCAGGCAGTTGAGCAAGAGTAAATTCAAATAATTGCCAGCCTGCCCCGTACAATCTAGATGACTGCCAGTTGCTCAACACTGACCAGTGTAGTCCTGCCCGGCAGCAGCGGATTGGTGGCTAATCCGACGGCAAAAAGTGATTCAAGGGTGGAGCGGCCACTTGATGATGTCGTCTTCCGATGTTCCCAAACCCACGCCCAGGCCTAGTAGGCCATCGATCAGCAGGTTAACATTACAGCTCGTTATCGCTGCGCCCATTACCGGTCGCATGCGCTTTCAGAAGCTCGGCTGCCTGATCTGCCGCCTTTCGTTTGGCATCCGGTAGAAATCTGGCATATCTTCTGGTCATCTCAGAGGATTTCTGGATCAGGAGGGACCCTATCATATCTAGAGTGAATTCGCCCGACCTGGCCAGAGTTACAGCCAAATGGTGCCTGAGTCCATGAAAGATTCTGAACTTTTTCGGCAGATTGGCTTTTTCCTTGATACGGTCTACCGCGCTTGAATCGGTCCTCATTCTTCCCTCTTTACCGGGAAAAACAAATGGGCTATCAGGGAAGTTTTTTCCCCGGCTTGCGAGTTGATCTTTTAAAAGCAGCGCAACCGGTTCAGACATCGGGATGATCTCGGTCTTGCCACTCTTCTGGCCTCGCAGGAGTATCTGCTTCTGATTGAAATCGCAGTCCCGATCTTCAAGTCGAAAGATTTCACCGCGCCGCATCCCGGTAAGCCAGACGATTTGCAGCATTCGCGGAGCATCCTGGCTCTTCCACTCCTTCAAAACCCGCATCAGTCGTTCTGCTTGTTCCGATGTAAGATATTCTGTGACCTGATTGTCTTTTACGGGAAGACGGAGAGCAAAAGGGAGTGGCGAACACAGTCCGTTCCTGCTGCCATGGTTGACAATCCGCCGAAGGAGTTCAAGGACGTTGGCAATTGTGGCCGGAGCATGCCCCCGCAGTTCTTTTTTGAGGTGCTCGATATCTTCGGGCCTGAGATCCTCAGCCCTCCGACCGGCAAACGGCTTTTCGAGATGCCTGCGGTACCTGTTGAGATCCGTTTTCCGCCCCTTGAGATTCATACCCTTTATGCTCGCGAAATAGGCCTCTTTGAGATCCTCAATGGTCCGGCCTGCTTGTAGCATTTCCGGGTGATTATCCTCTGAAATCTCTTCCTGCCTGTCATGTCGGCACGCCCGCACCCTGCCCGCTCTTAATTCTGCAGCAGCCTCAGGCGTGAATCCCTCTGAGCGCCAGCCGATTTTCTCAGTTTTCTTTCGACCGTCAATCTTGAACGTGATATAGTAGCAGACATCGGAATTGCCCTTGTATTTCCTCTGGTCAGATTCGTAGCAATATACCCCGGGCCACTTACTGCTGCTTACCCGCTTCAGATTATTCGCCATTTTTCCACCCTGTTCTGGAGAAGTGGTTCATATTCAAATCTGTCGAATTCATTTTGACCCTATTTCGACCTTTTTTTGACCCACCTCCAGAAAGTGAGGGGCAAAAAGCCGAAATTCGCTTTAACGTATAACAAGCACTAACCGATCTTTAACTAATAAACAACTGGCATTACAGTATATACACAAAGGACTATCGAAGAATCCGCGGACCGAATCACGGGTTTTAAACCCGATGGTCGAATACATATATTCTTGATTTACCAGCAGATAGAGCACAGAGACGGACAATCTTGCAGATATTTTCTCAAGAGCGCAAAAACCTTGTCACCCATACGTGATAAACAGATATTTCAGACGCCATCCTCAAGGCTTTCGCCAGCAAAAAAAAGGAAAGGCGTAATAAGGAGATCAGACATGTCAGAGATACCTCCGGCAAAGCAGGAATCAACAGCACAACCCCCAATAATCCAGGCCATGGTCTGGTACCGTGAAGAGGATTGGGAGACACTGAAGTCACTCTTTGCCGACGCCCACTTGCTGCCACTCACCTATACCGATTGGCTTGGCAGGGCTGAAAAGATGAAAACCCGAGTCCAGGCTGATGGCGATATTGTCATCAAGGTGTACATCGACCCTGTGACATTTCCGCAATGGTGCGAGGGCAAAGGCCTGAAAATGGACGCCGAGGCTCGCTCGCAGCTAGCAATCGAGATGGCCCAGGCGCAGTCATTCAGCGTCTAGCAACAGGCGCCTCGTTGTGATAAGAATTCAGCTTTTCCCCTCATAGCCGCTGTCGGCGGGGAGATTTTCTCCCCGCGCTGCAGCGGTGGCCAGGGTGTCACATCGTTCATTTCTGCTGTTGCCGGCATGGCCTTTCACCCACCTGAACGTCACCGCTAAAGACTCACAGAGTTTGAGAAGTTCCGCCCAGAGATCGGCGTTGAGGGCTACCTGTCCGTCGGACTTTCGCCAGCCTCTGGCGCGCCAGCCTCTGGCCCAGCCTTTTTCTATACCGTTGACGACATAACTCGAGTCCGAATGAAGGATGATTGTATCTTCGGTGCCAGAGAGTTCCCGAAACGCCACGACACAGGCCATCAGCTCCATTCTGTTATTGGTCGTCAGGCGAAATCCGCCGCTGCGCTCCCGTACCATGCCGCCATCGACAATGACAATACCATAGCCGCCGGGGCCGGGGTTGTTGATGCAGCCACCATCGGTGTAAACCGCAATCCCGGTCTGCCCGGGCTCGATCTCGACACTCCTCTGCTCTGCTTCCGGCTTCTCATCTTTCGGACGTCTATCATATACCGGGTTATGCAACCATTCTTCGGCCTCACCCCGGATGGCAAAACCCTTGAATTTGGCCCCGGCAAAGCCTTTAATCTGAGCCTCGGCTGTTGGCCAGTCGGTGTAGATGCCGGGGACTCTGCCGACCGCGACAGCATAGAATTTCTTTTTCGTCATATTAGTTGAAAGATTGCGTTATCGCCTGGAAGGTAATTACCCACTTTTGCCAGAGAGATCCAGATACTCTCAAAAAGACAGGGGGCTGCCGGTTTCCCAAGCAAACTGCAGGATGAGATTATTCAAGGTGATGCGTGTCTGCATGAAGCTGCTTTTTGCATCGATGAGAGCGTTGTTGCTGTCGAGGAGTTCCTGCATGGAGGTCTGTTTAATCTGATAGGACTTCAAAGAAAGGCGCACAATTTC
>JAIFKM010000008.1 GCA_020049575.1 Desulfobulbaceae bacterium | reverse complement strand
AATTGTTCGAGGGCAAGTTCAGCACCTCGCTTGATATCAACACCAACTACTGACTGGTCTCCGGAAAGCGGTGACTGAGTGGCGATTTTGATGGCCTTGGCATCGGCTGCCGAGGAAATACCGCAAGTCGCCAGGGTCATGCTTGCAGCTACAAACAACGTAAATACTGTGGACATGCTTTTAAACATACTCCCTCCTTTTTAAAAAGAATCAACAGCTGTTTTCGGTTTGCCCGGATAGAAAAATAATGAATTGAAAACAAATTATTACCTTTCTATCTGGGGGGTGGTGCCTTACAGGTATTCTGCTGCAGAGTACTTATGAGAATCGATGCTACCTATTCATGCACAAAAGGTCAAGGAGAGTATTACAATGTGTCGCAATAAAATTTTAATACAATATTGTAGTAATCCTGTTTTATTGGAAAAAACTGCCTCCGTATGAGTTTCCCCCGGAGGGGAAAGGACGTCGGATGCGAATCAAACCCTTGACAAGGGTAATGCTGAAATATATTTAAAATTGAAGAAGTTGCAAAACAATCATGAGCAAAGAAGAGCATTGGCGATTTTCCCGACGCAGATAGCCATTGGTAATCCTCGGAAAGTCGCGGCAGGCCGCAATATATTAAACAAAGGAGAATACATATGGCTGACCAGCCAACAGTTTTCACTCCCGATGTGGATGATGTCGACAATAATGAAAAATCTCTCGTTGTTGCAGAAGACAAGCTGCCGGAGCAACTACTGATCATCCCTCTGCATGACAGGCCGATGTTTCCCAAGATGATGGGCCCGATCATTCTCGAGGATACCGCTCTGCAGCAGGCCATCATGGCCACAGAAGACAAAACGGTGCCACTGTACCTTGGCCTGTTGCTGATGCATCCAACCGAGGACTCCCTGGTTCGAATACCCCAGAGTGCCGATGATTTTTTCCCTGTAGGTGTGGTGGTCCGGGTATTGCAAGTTTCAAACGCTAAAGCTGGTGCGCCCTTACAACTTCTCGTTCAGGCCCTTGAGCGCTTTGATGTGACCACAATGATTTTTGCGGAGGGAGTTTTTCGGGCAGAAGTCCACTACTGGTTCGAGAATCGCGTCGAAAACACTGAAGAGATCAAGGCCTACTCGGTGGCCATCATCGATTGCATCAAGGAGTTGGTGAATCTCAATCCGCTCTTCAAGGAGGGACTGAGTCTGCTTATTGAACGAATCAATCTCAGTGATCCGAGTGCGTTGGCTGATTTTTCGGCTTCAATGACCACCTCCTCAGGTGCTGAAATCCAGGATATTCTGGAAACGGCTGACATCCGTGTCCGTATCGAGGCGGCCCTCGTCCTGTTGAAGAAAGAACTTGAAATCACCAAACTGAAGGCCCAGATTTCCAAACGTATTGAAGATCAGCTCTCCAAACAACAGAGGGAATTCTTTCTCAAACAGCAACTCCAGGAGATCAAAAAAGAATTGGGTCTGGCTAAGGATGAAAGTGAGAGCGAGATTGAAAAATTTCAAAAACGAATGAAGAAACTGGTCCTCTCCGATGAGGCCCAGGGGCGCATAAAGGAGGAGCTTGAGAAACTCCGGCTGCTCGGTCCGTCGTCGGCCGAGTTCAATGTTTCCAGGGCCTATCTTGATTGGCTGACCGTGTTGCCCTGGGGGGTGTACACCAAGGACAATTACAACATCGACAAGGCCGCGGAAATACTGAATCAAGATCATTATGGCCTTGAGGACGTTAAGGACCGTATCCTCGAGCTTATTTCTGTTGGTATTGTCAAGGGCGATATCTCGGGTTCGATTCTCCTCCTCATCGGCCCTCCCGGTGTCGGCAAGACCTCGATAGGTCAGTCGATCGCCCGCAGTCTTGGTCGCGAGTTTTATCGATTTTCTCTGGGGGGAATGCGTGACGAGGCTGAGATAAAGGGGCATCGCCGCACCTATATCGGTGCCATGCCCGGCAAGTTTCTCCAGGCCATAAAGACCTGCAAGACAGCCAATCCATTAATCATGCTTGATGAGATCGACAAAATCGGAGCCAGTTTCCAGGGCGATCCGGCCTCGGCCCTGCTTGAAGTCCTCGATCCTGAACAAAATCGTGATTTTCTCGATCATTACCTCGATGTGCGTTTTGATCTTTCCAAGGTTCTGTTCGTCTGTACCGCGAACCAGCTTGAGACCATCCCGGCGCCGCTCATCGATCGGATGGAGGTGATTCGTCTGCCGGGCTATATCCTGGCCGAAAAGGTGGAGATCGCCAAACGTCATCTGATTCCCAAACAGCTGAAACTGCACGGTCTCACAAAATCGCAGATCACCTTTCCGAAAGGGGTGCTCACCGCAATAGTCGAGGGCTATGCCCGTGAGGCAGGTGTCCGGGGACTGGAGAACTGCATCAAAAAAATCATGCGCAAGACTATCAAAAGGATCATCAAGGATCCTGCGGAGACAGTTCGCATCAACAAAGACCAGCTGACAGATCTGTTGGGCAAGAAATTGTTCACCGAAGATCATGCTTTCAAAAAGCCGCGCGTGGGGGTGGTGACTGGTCTTGCCTTTACCAGCATGGGGGGGACAACCCTGTATATCGAGTCTATCCCGGTTCCAACCGGTCAACCGGGATTCAAACAGACCGGCCAACTCGGTCAGGTTATGGTGGAGTCATCTGAAATAGCCTACAGTTATGTCCGGTCTCTGGTGCGGGGCAATGAACAGGCCTCCGAATTTTTCAAGAAGAATTTCATTCATCTGCATGTGCCTGCCGGGGCCACGCCCAAGGATGGGCCCTCCGCCGGCATTACCATGGCATGCTCCCTTTATTCCCTGGCTATCAATAAACCGATGATTGCCAATACCGCCATGACGGGCGAACTCACCCTCAGCGGCCTGGTCATGCCGATTGGCGGAGTCAAGGAGAAGATTATTGCAGCGACGAGGGCCAAGGTCGCCAGGGTTCTGCTGCCCAAGGAGAATCAGGAAGATTTTGAGTTGCTGCCAAAACATATCCGGGAAGGAATTACACCGCATTTTGTCGCAACCTTCGACGACGTTCTGAAGATCTGTTTCAAGTAACTGCCTTGCAATCTAAAAAAGTCTCCCACGGTTGCCTGCCCGGGGGAGATTTTTTCAGTCATCAGGTCTGCTATTATTCGGGAAGCAGGTCGTAATAATACGTCAGGATATCGGAACGGGTGACAATTCCTATGACCTTGCCGTTATGAACGACCGGCAGATGGCCAATGTTTTCCTTAATCATGATCTGAGCTGCTTTGGCGGGTGCGGCGTCCGGGGCGATGGTTGTGAGGTCCCGTGCCATGAAGGCTTTGACAGAACTGTCCCAATGCTTCTCCTGTTTGATTTTTTTGAAATCCCAGAGCACAACGATACCCAGAAGGGAGTCATCCTCAACGACCAAAACCCCTCGTATCTTTTGTTCGGCCATAATCAGGTGTACTTCCCGCATGGTTGTTTCCGGCGGCACGGTTGTTACCGGAAATGACATGATATCGGAGACCTTGGCCACCTCCTTCTGATCCTTTTCAATTGTATCGATAATCCTCTGCTTGAGGACCTCGGGCGAAAATGCGCTGAATTTCACGGTCGCAGAGCCGGCACCGGAATGACCACCGCCTCCTAAAAGGTTCATCATTGAACCGACGTTTATCCGATCAATACCACTGCGGGCAATAACTGTACTGCGTTCTTCGGCCTCACTGACAAAGATGGCAAAAACGGCATCGGCGTTGATGATCTTCCGGTACATGTTGACGATGCCTGCCAGCATGGTCACCTTGCCTTCGAGATTAACGACGTTGACGGCAATGGTATGATCGTTGATCTTGCGTTTGTCGGTCACCTTCATCATTTCAAAGAGAATCTCTTTCTGGGTCTCTTCATAAGGCGGGTTGAGGAAGAAGTTGGCGACATTGAGATCCGCCCCGTTTTCCAGGAGAAAGGCGGCGGCATAAGCGTCCTCAGCCTTGGTCAGCGGATATGTCAAATGGCCGGTATCCTCATACAGGCCGATCAGCATCACTGTCGATATCAGGGGGGAAAGAGAAATCTTGCGCCGTCTCAATTCCCTGACAAAAAGGGTGACTGTTGCGCCGACGTTGTCCTGGCAGGACCAGGCGGCATCGATATCGCCTTCATGAGGATGGTGATCCCAAAGGTGAATCTCAATATCCCAGCGGTTTTTCAATTTCTCCATTCTGTCGAGACGCTGCCACTTGTCGGTATCGACAATGACCAGTTTGTCGACGAGGGAGTGTTCAACTTCGTGCGGCAGGATGATATTGAAGGCTGTTTTGTGGGTCGAGAGGAACTGGGCGACGTTCGGGTTGACCATCTTGGGAATCACCCCGACTGCATCGGGGTAGAGCAGGGTTCCGGCAATGACCGAGGCCAACCCGTCAAAGTCGGTATTCTTGTGGGTCGTAATGATCTGCATAATGCTAAAAGAGCTTCCTATCTGTATAAAAGAGTTGAATATTGCAGAGGAAATTAATGGCGTTTCCTTGACTCGGGCTTCTTCTTCCCTTATCATATACGACACTGGTTTTTTCACAATGTTTAACACTTGGGAGGAAAGGTTCGATGCTGAAAAGATTAAGGTTACAAAAACGCTTGTTGTTTCTCGGGATAATCCTGACGGCAGTTCCGCTGCTTTTCGCCTTGTGTGTCGTAATTGTCCAGAACAATCAGAGCACCGCAACAGCAAGAACGGAGAGCATGAAGCTCGCCAATGCCGATTTCAGTCATCTCGTGCAGGGGGTGTATACCCTGGCAATCACCCAGCAGGAGCTTATCGAAAAGGAGATTGCCTCATCGCTCAATGTGGCCGAAGATCTAGCACAGAAAAATGGCGGTCTCAATCTTGGATCGGAAGTGGTCAGTTGGGATGCTGTCAATCAGTTGAGCAAGGAAAAGACCGTTGTCTCCTTGCCAAAAATGCAGGTGGGGACAGAGTGGCTGGGTCAGATCAAAGGGAAAGAGACAATTGTCCCGGTGGTTGATGAGGTCAGAGATCTGGTGCAGACTACCTGCACCATTTTCCAGAAGATAAATCCCGCAGGAGACATGCTGCGGGTGGCGACGAATGTCATGCTGGCGGACGGTCAGCGGGCTATCGGCACCTACATCCCGAGCACCAACGCCGACGGGTCAGCAAATCCGGTGATCCAGACGGTAATGAAAGGCGAGACGTTTGTCGGTCGGGCCTTTGTCGTGAATGCCTGGTATATCACAGCCTATAAGCCAATTCTTGATGCCGGCCAACAGATCATCGGCATGCTCTATGTCGGAGTGCCCCAGGAAAGCACAGTCTCCCTGCGCAAAGCGATCATGGAGATGGTGGTCGGTCAGACTGGTAACGTCGAGGTCCTTGACAGCAAGGGGGCCTACGTCATTTCCAAAGGAGGCGGGCAGGACGGCAAGGTTGTCCTGGACCTCAAAGATGCCAATGGCTTGGCCTATGTGCAGGAAATAATTAAAGCCGCACTTGCTCTGGGGCCGGGAGAGGTGGGTGAACTGCAGACCTCCTGGAACGAGAGCAGCACTGAGGAAAGCCGGATAAAATTGTTCAAATTCACCTATTTCAAGAAATGGGACTGGGTTATTGTCGCCAGTACATTCCAGGATGAGATCCTCGGCTCAGCCCAACTCATTGAGGAGAAAGCCCGGGATGGCCTGATCTGGATGGTCGGCCTCGTCCTGCTGTCGATTGTCGTTTCTTCCAGTATCTGGTTTTTCGTGGCCAGGGGAATTGCCCGTCCGGTGCAGGATGCTGTCAACAGGCTGCGGGATATAGCCGAGGGTGAAGGCGATCTGACGATGCGGCTTGAGAGCACGAGCAGTGACGAAATCGGTGAGATGGCTCGGTGGTTCAATGTCTTTGTCGAAAAACTGCAGGGTATCATTACCAAAGTTTCCGGCAATACAGTGGCCGTGGAAAAATCCTCGCAAGACCTCATGGATATTGCCAATGAGATGGCGGAGAAATCCGATGACACCTCTAGTCGGGCCAGTAGTGTGGCCACAGCGGCCGAGGAGATGAGTTCGAATCTGAATGCTGTGGCAGCGGCCATGGAGCAATCATCGACAAACGCCTCCATGGTTTCCAATGCCGCGGAGCAGATGGCCGTAACCTTTGGCAATATCGTCCGAAATGTCGAGAGTGCAACGACGATCTCCGGCAAGGCCGTGGAGCAGACCGCGGGGACCGCCGGCAAAATGGCTATTCTTGGACAGGCGGCCATCTCCATCGGTAGGGTGACTGAGACCATTACCGAGATCTCGGAACAAACGAATCTCCTCGCCCTGAATGCGACTATCGAGGCCGCACGGGCGGGCGATGCCGGCAAGGGATTTGCGGTTGTCGCTAATGAAATCAAGGATCTGGCTCGTCAAACGGCGACAGCCACCCTCGATATCAAGAGGCAGATTGAGGAGATTCAGAGTACTACTTCAGAGACGGTGCGGGAGATTGATCAGATAGCTGATGTCATCTCTCGAGTCAACGATATCGTCGCCAGCATCTCTGCGGATGTCGAGGCGCAGTCCACGTCCACCCAGGAGATAGCCGAGAACATCGCTCAGGCCTCAGTCGGCATTCAGGAGGTCAATGAGAACGTCGGTCAGAGTTCGCGGGTGGCCACCGACATGGCCATGGACATTGCCATGGTGAATACCGCCGCGGAGACTATTTCCGGCAGCAGCGCCAAGGTCAAGACCAGCGCCCAGGATCTGCAGAATATGGCGAGTGAGCTAAGCCGCCTGGTTGGCAGCTTCAAGGTGTAAACGAGGAGCAGCACCCCGGTTCAATCAGAGTCGGGGTGCTGCAGGGTCTGCATTACTTCTGGCGCAGGAAGTTCAGGGCTGAGCCTGCTTTGAACCAGTCGATCTGCTCGGCGTTAAGCGAGTGCTTCAACAGTATATCTATGTGTGAACCATCCTGATGATGCAAGACAGCCCGGACAGTGCTGCCGGGTTCCAGCTCTTTGATGCCCAGCAAGTCGATGCGGTCACCGTCCTGCACTCGGTCGTAGTCTTCTGTGTTGGCAAAGGTCAGCGGCAGAACGCCCTGTTTCTTCAGATTAGTCTCATGGATGCGGGCAAAAGAGCGGGTGATGACCGCCCGTCCTCCCATATGCCGCGGGCTCATGGCCGCGTGCTCCCGGGATGAGCCTTCCCCATAGTTAGTGTCTCCGACTACAATCCAATTTTCTCCGGCCGACATGTAGGCCCGGGCGATTTCGTGATAGGCCAGAATGGACCCATCCAGCGCGTTGACAGCCTTGCCTGCCTCGCCGCTGAAGGCGTTTACCGCGCCACTGAACATATTGTTGGAGATATTGTCGATATGACCGCGGAACCTGAGCCATGGGCCTGCCGGCGAGATATGGTCGGTCGTGCATTTGCCCTTTGCCTTCAATAGCAGACGCAGTCCTATAAAATCCTCAACGTCCCATGCCGGAAAGGGTGTGAGCAGGGCCAGTCTTTCCGAGTCAGGGCTGACCTTGACCTCGAGATGTTTCGAACCTACAGGAGGAGGCGCAAGAAAGCCGCTCTCCTCTCTGACAAAGCCTTCTTCAGGCACCTCTTTGACCCTGCGGGGGGGGATGAGATGGAATGATGAACCATCGGCCGCCTGCAGTTCGGCGGTGTAAGGATTTTCCCTGAAAGTTCCAAGAATGGCGTAGGCCATACACGTTTCGGGACTGGCGATGAAGCAGCAGGTCTCGGGACTGCCGTCATTGCGTTTGGGGAAGTTTCTGTTATATGAGGTAATGATGGAGTTTTTTTCTCCTTTCTCGGTGTCTTCCCGTTTCCACTGGCCGATGCAGGGGCCGCAGGCATTGGCCAGAACCGTGGCCCCAACTGCCTCCAGTTTTTTCAACTGGCCGTCGCGTTCAATCGTTGCCCTGACCTGTTCCGACCCGGGGGTGATCAAGAGGGGTGTTCTGAGTTTGAGGCCCTTTTCAGCGATCTGTTCCGCCATTGCCGCGATTTTTCCCATATCTTCATAGGAGGAATTGGTGCATGAACCAATGAGCACGGCGGAAACCTCAGGTGGATAGTCGCCGGCCTCGATATGACCAGCCATGTTCGTGACGGTCGTGGCCCGGTCGGGCGAGTGCGGGCCGACGATATGAGGTTCGAGAAGATCGAGATCAATTTCGATAACCTCTGCAAAATAGCTCTTCGGGTCGGCCAGGACATCGGCATCGGCTGCCAGGAGATGGGCATATTTCTCTGCCAGATCAGCAGCCTCTGGACGCCCGCAGGCCTCAAGATAGATCTTCATGCTCTGGTCGAAAGGGAAGAGAGACGTGGTTGCTCCCAATTCTGCACCCATATTGCAGATGGTGCTTTTGCCTGTTGCGGAAATACTCTCGAGTCCCTCACCGAAGTATTCGAAGACCCTGTTGGTGCCGCCCGAGCAGGTGAGCTGGGCGAGCAGTCTGAGAATAATGTCTTTCGGGGCGGTCCAGCCCTGCAGCTGGCCTTTGAGATGCACCCCGACAATCCGGGGATGGAGGACCTCCCAGGGCATGCCGACCATCACATCGACGGCATCTGCCCCGCCGACGCCAGACGCGAAGACGCCGAGCCCTCCGGCATTGGGGGTATGCGAATCGGTGCCGAGCATCATCAACCCCGGAAAGGCATAGCGTTCAAGGACTACCTGATGGATGATTCCGGCCCCGGGCAGCCAGCAACCAAAGCCGTAACGTTGGGATGCGGAAGCGAGAAAATCGTAGACCTCCTTGTTCTCCGAGCAGGCGATCGCCAGATCCGTCCGGGCACCCTTCTGAGCCCTGATCAGGTGATCGCAATGGATCGTCACCGGCACTGCCGCCTGGTTTTTTCCGGCCAGCATGAACTGGAGGATAGCCATCTGGGCGGTTGCGTCCTGGAGCGCCACCCGGTCGGGCAGTGTCTTAATATAGGAAACACCGGCGGTGAGATCACCTTCAGAGGGGTTGGCGAGATGGCCATAGAGGATTTTTTCGGCATAGGTCAGCGACCTCCCCAGCCTCTTCCTGACGAGGGCTATCGAGGAATCCATCTTCCGGTATATTGTTTCGATAAAACTGGCTGTTGAATCAACCGAGGTGTTCATAAAGGCTCCTGAAAAAAGATCGCTGCTCAGCAGTGAAGCTGTCGGCTTGGATAATACGGAACACGAAAGGAAGGAGAGCTGATCAGGCCCGGATGTGTTCTTCTTCGATCATTTTGTCAATGAATTCGAAGACTAACTGTCTCTGGGCGGCTGTCGCGTAGGCTATACAGGCACAGTGCAGATTGGTCTGGCTGCGGACAAGCAACTCAAAGCGCACCAGGTTTCTTTCGACCTCGATGCCCATATGGTAGGGGGCGCAGTTCAGGTGTTCCTGTTGTGTAGGAGAGAGGCTGTCGAAGGGGAGTGAAAGCCAGTAGAGACCGACCATCGGCCCCTGTTTCAAATTTCGTTTCAGGTAGGAATCGATATTGTCCCGTTCCATCGGGGATAACTCATCAATGACAATCTGGCGCATCGTTCAAAAAAGAGAAAAAGTTAAGGGAAAATGATTACCGGCGGCGCAGGCCGCTGTATGATCCTGTGTCGCCGGCTGTTTCCTGGCGGCTGAATTTTTCAGGTTGCACAGGATAAATGACTCACGTAAATTTTGCTAGAGATAGTCGGCGGCAATCGCCGACAGTGGGCTGCGCTCGCTCTTGCTCAGAGTCACATGCCCATAGAGTGGCTGGCCTTTGAGCTTTTCCACAGCATAGGACAGGCCGTTGGAGGAGGAATCGAGGTACGGATTGTCGATCTGGTTCGGATCGCCGGTCAGCACCATCTTGGTATTCTCGCCTGCTCGGGAAATAATGGTTTTCACCTCGTGCGGCGTGAGGTTCTGAGCCTCGTCGATGATGATGAACTGGTTAGGGATTGAGCGGCCGCGGATATAGGTGAGTGCCTCGAGTTCCACCTGCTGGTTTTTCAGCAACTGGGCCACCTTCTGCTGGACCGTACCCTCGTCGATTTTGTGATTCATGCGCATAAGGTAGGTGAGATTGTCAAAGATGGGTTGCATCCAGAGACTAAGTTTTTCGTCTTTTGTACCGGGAAGATAACCAATGTCCTTGCCCATCGGGATAATGGGGCGTGAGACCAGCAGTTTTTCGTAGATTTCGAGATGCAGCACAAGTTCAAGACCGGCGGCCAGAGCCAGCATGGTCTTGCCGGTACCCGCCCTGCCGATCAGGGTGACCAGATGAATGTCAGGATTGAGGAGGAGTTCAAATGCCATCCGCTGTTCTTTAGAACGTGAATGGATTGACCAGGCGTCCTCGTATTCGGGATTCAAATGCGCCACAACCTGCTCTGAAAGGGCCCGCCCGAGACCGGTATGCTTGGGGTTCTGTTCATCGCGCAGCAGAATGAATTCATTAGTATAGAAATCAGACGCACTGAGGGTGAGGGTCTCGTTTTTGTGGAAGGCGTCAATGACGGCGGCAGAAACCTGGACTTCACGCCAGCCGGTATACAGGGCATCAACGTCACATTTTTGTTTTTCAAAATCCATGACCTCAATGCCAAGGGCGTCGGCCTTGAGGCGGGAGTTGATATCCTTGGAGACAAAGATGACCCGTTCACCCTGGTTCAGCAGGGATTTGGCAACAGCCAGTATCCGATTATCAGGGACCGTCATGTCCATAAAGGTTCCCGGCATGTTCTCGGATTCAACGGTAATTTTCAGGATTCCGCCATTTTCCATGGCTACCCCGTCCTTAAGAGAGCCATTGGCCCGCAGGCTGTCGAGTTTGCGGATAACCTGACGGGCGCTGCGGCCGAGTTCGTCGTTGTGGCGTTTGAAACTGTCGAGTTCCTCGATGACGGTCATCGGCAGGACAATTATATTATCATCGAAGGAAGTTATCGACTCGGGATTGTGCAGCAGGACGTTGGTGTCGAGGACGAAGTGTTTGGGGGAGGTCATATATCCAGCCAGGTAGTGTCGGAGTTGAGGTTTTCGCAGTTGTCTTCCTGGACAACAACCATGTTTTCAAGACGGATTCCACCCCAGCCGGGGATATAGATACCAGGTTCGACAGTTACGACCATGCCCGCTTTGAGCTGTTTGTGGTTCTGGGAAGATAGTCGTGGGTCTTCATGTACGGCTAGACCTACGCCGTGACCGAGGGCATGGCCGAAAAATTCGCCATAACCGGCGGCTGCAATAACCATCCTGGCAGCCTTGTCCACATCGCTGGCCCGCGCCCCTGCCCTGATGGCCTGCATGCCGGCAAGTTGGGCTCTGCGAACCAAACGATGGAGTTCCAGGTAGCGGTCATCGACTTTGCCCGGGACAAAGGTGCGTGTCATGTCCGAGCAGTAGCCATCCAGGATAAGTCCCATGTCGACGGTCAGGGGGCGGTTCTTCTCGACTTTCATGGCGGAGGGCACGGCGTGGGGCAGGGCGCTGCGATCACCTGAGGCGATTATCGAGGAAAAACTAGGACCTTCGGCACCGTTCTGGCGCATTGCCGATTCGATTGACAAGGCGACATCTATTTCAGTCTGACCGGGACATATCGAGGGGTAAACAGCGGCGAAGACCTGCTCATTGAGCTTTACCGAACGGCGGATGCAGGCGATTTCCTCTTCATCCTTGATGAGCCGCATTTCTTCAACTAGCCCTTTGAGCGGGGTGAGCCGGACTCCGACCTTCTCCAGAACGCCGGTCATTTTCTCGACAGTGGCATGCAAGGTATAGTGGCTTTCAAAGGCGAGGGCCTTGATGCCAAGATCCCCCAGAAGCTGGGGCAGCAGTTTCAACAGGCCACGAGGATAAAGGATGACCTTGGCCCAGTTGACATCCAGCTCGGCCTGGATTTTATAACGAAAATCGGTAAGGAGGAAAATATTGCCTTTCGCCGGGATAAGCAACACACCACTGGTCTCACCGATGCCATGGTCAACTCCGGTGTAGCCGCTCAGATAACGCCGATTCTCTGGTTGCGTGATCAGCATGGCATCGACTTTCCGCCGGCGCAAGACAGCCTGAAGTCTCTGGATTCGATTGGAATAGTTCATGAATATCAGAAATGATGAATGTGGCGGGTGGAGGAGAAAATCTCCCTCTAGGCAGGCTGGGCCATATATTGCCTGATCATGTCCTTGCGTTGATCAAGGGCCTGATTGTATTGGCCGTTGAGATCTGAGAGCATCCTGGCGACCTCCTCTTTGTACTGGGGATGCATGGCCGGGTTGATCGGTGTCTTGCTGGGCTGGCCGCCTCTTTTGGCCATTTGCTGCTCGAGCTGGGCCCTGATGGCGTTATCCAGCTGCTGAATGGTCTGTTCCTTGTGGTTGTTGTACTGTTCAAGAATCTGCTGGAGCTCGGTGCAGATGCCTGCTAAAGGCGAGGAACCGCCAAGGCTTATAATGCCGCGAAGGGCGAGAGAACCGGTTGTTTTTAGGCTTTCATCGCGGGGAAGTGTAACATTCCGCAGGAGCGTTTCGAGCATCCCTTTTCGGATGGCAGACTGCTGTGAAGGGGACTGTTCTTTGAGAACAATGGCCAGGTCCGAAGTCCTGCCGGAGAGAAATTCAGCGGCAAGCCTCATGCCGGTCTTCAATAAATCGTCGTCATCGGGTGTATCGTCGGATGCGGCGGCCATGCGAGCGGCGCGCTCCATAACCATGTCCAGGGTACTCTTGATTTCGGCCATATTGGGGATCCGTTGAGGTTGGAGTTGAGGTTGATCGGTTGTGCCGGATGGGGGAAAATGTACATCAGAGTCGTAAGGAGCGCAAAGGAAAAGCACGGCATGATTTATCGCCTTTGCAGGCGGGCGGCAAAAAACCCGTCGATGGATTCGTCGGGGCGAGGACAGAAATAGCTTTCTTCGACAAAACGTCGAGCCTCTACGGGCAAATAGGGAGAAGGATCCGTAAGGTGAAATTCAGGGAATTTCCCCAGGAATTGTTCGATCACCGTGCTATTTTCCTCGGGTTCCAGCGAACATGTGGCATAGACCAGCAGACCTTCTTGGAGGACGAGACCGGACGCCTTTTCGAGCAACTCAAGTTGCCCGACTTGATAGCGGCTGAGATCTTCTTGCCTTCTGTTCCAGCGGATATCGGGGTGGCGGCCAGTGACACCGGTACCTGAGCAGGGTGCGTCGATGAGGATACCGTGAAAAGACGCGTTGCAGCAATCGGCAAATTCCTGCAGGGTCGTCATGCGACTAACGCATGAGGTCTGTGGGTAGAGCCGTTGAAGGTTCTCGCCGAGTCGCTTAAATCTGTGGGGATCTGGTTCAATGGCGGTGATGTGCAGACCGTATTCCACTTCCTGCTCCGCCAGGTGGCAGGTTTTGCCGCCGAGTCCGGCGCAGGCATCAAGATAGAAGCCGCCTGGAATGAGAGGTTTGAGAAGCAGGGTAGCCAGTTGGGTAGCCTCGTCCTGGACCAGAAAAAGTCCATCGGCATAACCGGGAAGAAGGGCTATCGCCCCCTGGTATTCCGGCAGGACAACGGCATTCGGGGCGAAGGCGCCATTTCTGTTGCTGATGCCCAGGTCATTCAGCAGATCACGGTACTTCTCCCGTGTGATCCTTGTGGAATTTACCCGCAGGACAAGAAGAGCCTCCTGGTTGTTGCAGGCGCAGACGCGTGCGGTCTCCTCTTCACCGAAATGATGTTGCCAGCGTTCAATCAGCCAGGCAGGATGATTGAGGCAGTCGGCACCGGTTAAATCTCTGCCGATTGCCGGCAGGCTTGATTTGCGGCGGATGCTCTCTCTGAGGATGCCGTTGACGAACCCGTGGAGGCGGGCAGGCGTCCGAGAGGCCTTCAGAGCATTGACAGTCTCGTTGACGGCAGCCGATTCAGGTATCCGGTCGAGAAAGAACAGCTGATAAAGACCTACTTCGAGGGCATTCAGGACGAACGGGTCGAGTTTGTGCAGAGGGTGGCGGCTGAGAACTTCGATCAGGATACGGAGATACTGCCGCTGTCGCAGAACTCCGTATACCATATTCATGACCAGCCCTCTGTCCCCCGCCGCCAGTCGGCATTCTTCAACTATTCCTTCAATGAGAGGTTTCAGCGAGAGCCTTGACTGCTCCAGGCGGCAGAGTGTTTCGATGGCGGCAAAGCGGGCGGTCTTGCGGCTTTTAGTCGATTTTTCGGGAATTTTTGGCACAGCAATGCTTTTCAGAAGAGGGGGAAAGAGAAACGAAATGGGTGGGCAGGGAGTCGCCTGGACCGCCGTGGGTAGAGTACTTCTTAACGATTACCTGGAAATTCCCTGAAAGGCAAACTGAAAGGATAGTGAACGGCAGCCAAAGACGGTGGCCTTTAAAAGCCGGATGAGGTTGTGCCGCCGATCTCTGCCGAAAAGGCAGTTGAAATGATCTGATTTGTTGATGATTCAGTTTGTTTCCGGTCTTGAAATGATTACAGGGTGACAGTATACTACCATGTCGTGTCAATTGTCGAATGCCGGAAAAGATTGCATTTGATGGAAAATTCAGTTTATGGTGCTGACTATATCGACAATGCACTCGAAATTTTCGGCAGGAAGTGAAGTATTTTGTCAACAAAAACAGGAGGAAGCAATGAAAAGAATCACATGGTCATTTGTGGCTGTTGTAACGGCGCTGTTTATTTCTGCAAACCTTGCCCAAGCCGCAACGAAAGATGAGGTTATCAAGCGTGGGTATCTGCAGTGCGGCGTTTCAACAGGTATCCCCGGTTATTCCAATCCTGACGCAAAGGGTGCCTGGACAGGCCTGGATGTTGACGTCTGCCGTGCCGTCGCTGCAGCCACTCTGGGTGATGCCAGCAAGGTCAAATACCTGCCGCTCAATGCCAAGGAGCGATTCACCGCCCTGCAGTCAGGAGAGATCGACATGCTCTCACGGGTGACGACGTATACCCTGACCCGTGATTCTTCCCTGGGCATCAATTTTGCCGGGGTCACCTACTATGATGGCCAGGGCTTCCTCGTTTCCAAAAAACTTGGCGTGAAAAATGCTGCCGAATTGAACGGTGCCGCCATCTGCATCCAGGCCGGTACGACTACTGAAGTGAACCTCGCTACCTATTTCAAACAAAATAAGATGGAATACAAACCCATCGTCTTCGATACCTCGGATGAAACAGCAAAAGGGCTCGAAGCTGGACGCTGTGACGTTCTCACCAGTGATCAATCCCAGCTCTATGCGTTGCGGATCAAGCTTGCCAATCCAGATGACTATATTATGCTGCCGGACATCATCTCCAAAGAACCTCTGGGACCCGCTGTTCGCCAGGGTGACGATAACTGGTTCGATATCGTCAAATGGTCTCTCTTTGCGATGATCAATGCTGAAGAGTTGGGTATAACCTCAGCGAATATTGATCAGATGATGACCAGTACTGATGCAACCATTCAGAAATTTGTCGGCAAGGAAGGCATCAAGGGTGAGGGCCTTGGCCTGAAGGATGACTGGGCTACCCAGATCATCAAACAGGTCGGCAATTATGGCGAGACCTTTGACCGCAACGTCGGCAAGGGTTCGCCCCTGAAAATTGAGCGCGGTCTCAACGCCCAGTGGAAGGATGGCGGTCTGCAGTATTCCCCCCCCATGTTGTAAGAGAAAGAACCATTGCCGGGAAGCCTTGTGCTTCCCGGTTCTCAGACAAAGCATCGTATAGACGGTGCGCCAACTCTTTTCTGCTCACGTAAAGTCCATGTCGACACAGAAAAAGAAACACTCCCTGCTCAATAATGCCTTTTTCAGGGAGATCTTCTTTCAGGTCCTGCTGGTCACAGTTATCCTGCTGTTCTTCTGGTTCATTGCCCATAACACCATGGCCAATCTGGACAAGCGGGGAATAGCCACCGGTTTCAAATTTATGTCCCAGGCCTCGGGATTCGGGATCATCCAGCATCTTGTACCCTATGACGAGACGTACAGTTTCGGTTGGACCTTTGTTGTGGGTCTGCTCAACACCATCCTGGTCTCCGGTGTAGGCGTGATTCTAGCGACCTTGATCGGTTTTACAGTAGGTGTTGCCCGGCTTTCCAGCAACTGGCTGATCGCCAAAATAGCCACGACATATGTTGAAATTTTCAGGAATATCCCTCTGCTGCTGCAGATATTTTTCTGGTATGCCATCTGCCGTTCCCTCCCCTCGCCAAGGCTGAGCTGGTCTTTCGAAGATATCATTTTTTTGAACATCCGAGGCGGTTACGTCCCCAAACCAATATTTGAAGAGGGGTTTTCCTGGGTGATCTGGGCCGCGATTCTGGCAATAGCGCTCACCCTCTGCATACGGTATTGGGCAAAGAAACGGCAGGATGCAACAGGCCAGCAGTTCTTGGTCCTGCCTGTCGGCATTGGCTTGATTTTCGGCCTTCCCGTCCTTGCCTTTCTGGTGACCGGAAGCCCCCTCGGCTGGGATCTGCCGACCCTGCAGGGTTTTAATTTTAAAGGGGGAATGACCATTATCCCGGAATTTGCCGCCCTGCTTATCGCTCTCTCGATTTATACCGGAGCCTTCATCGCCGAGGCGGTACGATCGGGAATTCTGGCAGTCAGTAAAGGGCAGACCGAGGCGGCAGCGTCACTGGGGTTGCACAAGAGCAAAATTCTCAGGCTAGTCACTATCCCGCAGGCCATGAGGGTGGTGATTCCCCAGCTTACCAGCCAGTATCTGAATCTGACCAAGAATTCATCACTGGCAACAGCCATCGGCTATCCGGATTTGGTCTCGGTATTCTCGGGAACCACCCTCAATCAGACTGGTCAGGCGATTGAGATCGTCGGCATGACCATGCTGGTCTATCTCTTCATAAGTTTGACGATTTCCTTTTTCATGAACTGGTACAATAAGAAGATGATGCTGGTGGAGAGATAACATATGGCTGTCTATTCTCATTCTCCCGCTGCCGACCTGCCACCACCGAAGAGCGAAGTAGGGATTGTCGGCTGGCTCAAAAAAAACCTCTTCTCCACGCCTGTGAATTCCCTGCTGAGCGTCGTGGCGTTGGCCTTTATCTGCTGGACATTGCCGAAGATTGCCCAATGGGCCCTGATCGATGCCGACTGGTTCGGAACAACCGCTCAAGACTGCTCCCGCGAAGGGGCCTGCTGGGTTTTTGTCATTGTCCGTTTCAATCAGTTTCTCTTTGGCTTCTATCCGAGTTCGGAATACTGGAGGGTCGTGCTTGCCTTCAGTCTGGTCGGTTTCCTGATAGCCTGGCTGCTGATCGAGAAAACACCCAAAAAAGGTCTTGTCGCCTTTATCACGGTTTTCATCTATCCCGTCATTGCCTATATTCTTTTTTATGGCGGGGTGTTCGGCCTTCCAGTTATTGAAACACACAGATGGGGAGGGTTGATGCTGACCCTGATCCTGGCGACCATCGGCATGTTCTGCGCTCTCCCGATAGGCATAATTCTGGCGTTGGGCAGGCGCTCTTCAATGCCGATCGCCAAGTCGGTATCGATTATTTTCATCGAATTATGGCGAGGTGTGCCGCTCATTACCGTCCTGTTTATGTCCTCGGTGATGCTGCCGATCTTCATCCCAGAAGAGATAACCATCGACAAGCTGTTACGCGCCATAATCGGCATTATCTTTTTCGAATCGGCCTACATGGCCGAGGTTATCCGTGGAGGTCTGCAGGCCATCCCAAGAGGCCAGTATGAGGCCGCCGAGGCCCTTGGGCTGTCGTACTGGAAGACCATGTTCTTTATTATCCTGCCGCAGGCCCTGAAAATGGTAATCCCCGGTATCGTCAATACATTCAACGCCCTGTTCATGGATACGACACTGGTGTTGATCATTGGCCTCTTTGACTTCCTGGCTGTCATGCAATCGGCCTTCGCCGACCCGAAATGGCCGGGATTCTCGGTGGAGGGCTATATTTTTGTTGCCTTGGTGTACTGGATCGCCTGTTTTTCCATGTCCAGGTACTCGCAGTATCTTGAACGCAAACTTCATACCGGGCATTGATGCACGGAATTAAGCCGTTGTCAGAAAATAACATGGCCAATTCAATCTTCTGGAACGGCATAAGGAGCCGTAACGAAAAAAAGAAAATGGCCATGTTATTTCGTAACGGCTCCTAACTTTCAGGAATGGATCGAAAATGGATGTGATGGAAAAAGACAATCAGAGTGGCAATGAGGTGATGGTTGAGCTCAAAAGCGTTCACAAGTGGTATGGCGATTTTCATGTCCTCAAAGATATAAACCTCAAGGTCTATAAAGGTGAGAGAATCATCATCTGTGGGCCGTCGGGTTGCGGCAAGTCGACACTTATCCGTTGTATGAACAGACTGGAGGAGCATCAGCGCGGCGATATCATCGTCAATGGAGTCACCCTTGATGACGATCTGAAAGGCATTGATCAGGTTCGCCGGAATATCGGCATGGTCTTCCAGCAGTTCAACCTTTTTCCGCATCTGACTGTTCTGGAAAACTGTTGTCTGGCGCCGATCTGGGTACAGAAGAAGCCCAGGAAGGAGGCGGAGGCCATTGCCCGGAAGTACCTTGAACGGGTGCAGATCGCCAATCAGGCCACGAAATATCCCGGTCAGCTTTCAGGCGGTCAGCAGCAGCGAGTGGCGATTGCCAGGAGTCTGTGCATGAACCCTTCGATCATGCTCTTTGATGAGCCGACCTCAGCGCTGGATCCGGAGATGATCAAGGAGGTCCTGGATGTCATGGTTGATCTGGCAAACGAGGGTATGACGATGCTCTGTGTCACCCATGAGATGGGTTTTGCTAAAACTGTGGCCAACAGGGTGTTGTTCATGGACGCCGGTGAGATCATCGAAGAGAACGAACCGAATGCCTTTTTTGACAACCCCCAGTCCGAGCGAACCAAGCTCTTTCTCAGCCAGATACTTTGATGGCACTTGTTTGGGGCTTTTTCAGTTTTTAACGAACCTCAATCATCCGTTTGGCGTCAATGCCGTAACGTTTCATCCTGTTCCAGATAGTAACCCGAGAGACACCGAGGATCTCGGCTGCCTTTGATTGGTTGCCGCCTGTTCGCTCAAGGATTTCCAGGAGTTCCTGCTTTTCTATTTCCTGCACATTGAAAGCGTTTCGCCTAGGCGGGGGAAGGTGGCCAGACTTCGGCTTCAGAATGGTCTCGGGAAGGTGACCAGGCTGGATCATCTCTTCATGGCAGGTGACAAAGGCATATTCGAAAGCACCTTTGAGTTCTCTCACATTGCCGGGCCAGCTGTGGTTGACTAGGATCTCCATGGATTCCCTGCTTATGCCGGCGATATTCTTGCCGCTTTTCAGACGCATCTTTTGAAAAAAGCGTTCAGCCAGGAGCGGAATGTCACCGACTCTGTTGCGCAGTGGAGGCAGAAAAATGGGAATGACATTGATCCGAAAGTAGAAATCTTTGCGGTAGGATCCCTGCTCAACCAACTGCATCAGATCTTTATTCGTGGCAGAGATAATACGCACATCGGTTGCGATCGGGTTGCTTGAGCCGACCCTTTCGACCACCTTTTCTTCCATCACCCGCAACAGTTTTGTCTGGGTAGGGATCGGCAGATCACCGATCTCATCGAGGAAAATGTCCCCTTTGTTGGCCATTTCGAAACGGCCAACCCGATCTTTATAGGCACCGGTATAGGCGCCTCGAACATGGCCGAAGAGCTCACTTTCAAGGAGAGATTCGGCCAGGCTGGCGCAATTTACCTTAACGAAGGGTTGGTCTTTGCGCATACCGATCTCGTGGATGGCCCGGCTGACAAGTTCTTTGCCTGTGCCGCTTTCGCCATAGATGATCACCGGCGCATCAGATCCGGCAGCGTTCTCGATCATGTCGAAGACCTGCCGCATGGGTGCAGTACTGCCGACAATGCCGTGGAAGTCGTCTTCGGAGTGTAGCTGTTTCCTGAAGGCCTCGATCTGATTTTCTTTTTCTGTTATTTCAGAAAGGTCGGCCAAGGTTTCGACCGCGCCTATCACATTACCTTCGGCATCCCGAAGAATGGCGGCGTTTTTCAAGGCGTGGATGGCCGTACCGTCCTTGCGTCTGATCCGGCATTTCCGTTGTTCTGTTTTGCCCAATCGATACAACGTGCACCAGTGGTCCTCACCCCTGGCAATTGCTTCATTGCAGGCCTCGCAGTGGAGGATTTTGCAGGATCGGCCTATAAGTTCTTCGCGGGAGTAGCCGGTGATCTGCTCAAAGGCCTGGTTGACGGAGACGATGGCGCCGCGCGTATTGACGATCATAATGCCGTCGCGAAGGGTGTTCACCACTGTCTTCCAGTATCCGTCAAGCTCCCGACCTGTCATGCTCCGTCTCCTGTTAAACTTTAACACCTGTAAAGAATAACTGTTTTAACAGCTTAGCACGTATGGCTCCACTCTACTCATCTTTGGGTCCTTTTACAATAATCCAGTTTTTCGCCGTATCGCCTCTAACAGAGGGGAATGAATGCTAAAGAGTTCTTTCTCAATTTATAAAAATACAGTCTGTGCACAATGGCCTGATTGTTGCTTTATGTTTGCAGTTACTATTACGGAGGAGTACAGATAAATTGGCATTAGAAGCTGACATAGTATTGGATTTTAGAAATACCTTTTCCTCGATCTCGCTCCTGAAGATGACAGAGATCTTCGACCGCATGAAGCCGCTGCAGGTCTTGGAGATACGGGGATCGGATCCGGATACCCGAAAAGATCTGCTGAAGGTATTACCGGAGGCTTCGTATGATATCCTGGCAGATGACAGTGAGGATATCAGACACGATTTCTACAAGGTGAGAGTGCGTAAGCGAGGTGTGTGACTGCTGATCTTGTGGGAGATATGGCGCAAGTGGGCGGTAGAGAGTTTTTCAATCTATAACAGACCTGGAGAGGAAAAAGGATATACCCATGCCGGAAAGTAGCATTGCGATAAAAGGAAAAAGGGAAAGTTCATACATTGATATGGTCAAGGAGATTATCCCTGAAGGGGGGAATCTCAATTTGTGTTTGACCTGCGGCGCTTGTGTCTCCGGTTGCCCGGCAACGGGGATGGCAGATATGGATCCACGTAAATTCCTGCGGATGTGTGCGATGGGCCTGGACGAAGAGGTGAAAACCACTCCCTGGGTCTGGATGTGCACCATGTGTCAACGCTGCATTTATGTTTGCCCAATGAAAATCGATATTCCCCAACTGGTATACAATACCAGGGCTACCTGGCCAAGGGACAAACGGCCCAGCGGTATTCGCAATTCCTGCGACATGGCCCTGCGTAATGATTCCAACAGCGCCATGGGCACGGCCCCCGACGATTTTATCTTTGTCGTCGAGGATGTCCTGGCAGAATATCAGGAATCCCAGCCTGAATTCAAAGATATGGTCGCGCCGATTGATAAGCAGGGAGCTCATTTCTTCCTCAACCAGAATTCACGTGAGCCGGTCACTGAGCCGGATGAATTGGTCCCCCTGTGGAAAATCCTCCATCTTGCCGGGGTCGACTGGACCTATGGCAGCAAAGGCTGGGCGGCCGAGAACTATTGCATGTTCCTTGCCGATAATGACAGCTGGGAACATGTCACACGGGTCTCGGCAAAGCAGGCCGACGAGCTCGGGACCAAGGTCTTCCTCAACACTGAATGAGGACACATCACTTTCTCAGTCCGGGCCGGGCTGAAAAAATTTAACATCGAACACAATTTTGAAGTTGCCTCAATTTATCAATATTATGCCAAATGGATCCGGGAAGGTCGCCTGAAGGTAAATTCCGATTGGAACAAGGATTTAGGAGTCACCTTCACTATTCAGGATCCCTGCCAGATTGTCCGCAAGAGTTATGGCGATGCGGTGGCAGATGATCTCCGATTTGTGGTGGAATCGGTAGTCGGCAAGGAAAATATCATTGAAATGACACCGAACAAATCAAACAATTATTGCTGCGGTGGCGGCGGCGGATTTCTTCAGTCGGGATATACCGAAGAACGCCGGGCATACGGCAGAATAAAGTTTGACCAGATAGTATCGACAGGTGCGAATTACTGCATCACCGGCTGTCACAACTGTCATGCCCAGGTCCACGATATAGGCCATCATTTTGGCGGAACATTTAATACCGTGCATATCTGGACATTGATCTGCCTCTCACTTGGCATCCTCGGTCCTAACGAGCGGGCTTATCTGGGAGACGATCTGAAAGAATTAAACGTTTTTCATCCCGAAACAGCCCTGTAAAGAGGTACTGGCAGGATACAGGGAAAAACCCGAACCGTGATGCCTAGCTCCGGAGAGAGAAAAAGCGTATGAGTTTCCAGAAGAGATTGCAGTCAAACGAATTTGTGGTACTGGCCGAAATGCATACTCCGAAAGGGGTGAATATATCGAGGCTGGTAACTGACGCCCGCCGGATCAAGGGCCGGGTCGATGCGGTTGTCGTTCCTGATATGGACAACGGTATCATGCGCATGAGTGCCATGGCTGGTGGGGTGCTTATGCAGCAACAGGGCGTTGAGACGATCATGCATGTTTACTGTCGAGATCGCAACCGCATGGCCATCCAGGGAGATATTCTGGCGGCCCATGTTCTTGGCATCCAGAACCTGATTGTGGTGCATAGCGAAGACATGAGCCAGGGTGATCACAGCGATGCCAAACCAGTCTATGACCTTGATGAAATTGGCCTTATAAAGGCCATCGGTCAGCTGCAGAAAGGCAAGGATCTCGCTGGATTCGATCTTGATGGTGAGCCGAGTTTCATCACCGGTTGCAGTATTGCTCCCTATGCGGATGATGCCGCGCTGGCTGCAGAACTTTCTGTCGCCCGCGAGAAGGTAGCAGCCGGTGCTCGATTCATTATCACGCCACCGGTTTTTGATCTCCAGCATTTCACCTCCTTTCTTGCAAAGGTCAAGGAACTGGGTGTTCCTGTGATTCCCACCGTATTTCTCCTGAAATCACTGGCAATTGCTCAGTATATCGCCAACAGCGAACCTGGGGCGCATATCTCTGATGAACTCATCCGGCGCATTAGAAAATCGCCGGATCGTGAGCAAGAGGGTATCCTGATCGCTGGTGAGACCATTGCGGCCCTGAAGGCCATGACTCAAGGTGTGCTCATCCAGACACTTGGCTGGGAGCACAAGCTGCCGGCTATTCTCGATATTGCAGGTCTCTAACTATTGAAACCCGGCGGTAATTCGATAAAAATGTTGACCGGAGCCGGTGTGTTCGCCTGGTAATCGGTGCAAAAAAGAAGAGCTATGCAGACAATACAATCGCAACACAGCAACAGGGTCCTGGTAATCGGCGGCGGCATGGGTGGCATACGGACGGCCCTTGATCTGGCCGAAGCCGAAAAAAATGTCATCCTGGTGGATAAGGCGTATGCCATCGGCGGCTTGATGACCCAGCTTGATAGAACCTTCCCAACCAACAATTGTGATCTTTGCACCCTCTCGCCAAATCTCTCCGAGGGCAGCCGGCAGGAGTTCATCGAACTTTTGACCATGACCACGGTCAAGGATGTGAAGGGTGAAAAGGGTGATTTTACCGTTTTATTGGAAACTGCACCCCGATATATAAACCTGGATAAATGCACGGCCTGCGGCGACTGCCATAAGAAGTTCCCTGAGTGCGTCCGTTTCACGCCGGGGCTTGATCATCGAGCCCCGACATGTATGCGTTATCCCCAGGCCACACCCCAGGCATTTTCCATAGATCTGGCCAAATGCACTGATGTTGAGGCCTTGATGAAGTGTTGTCCGGCCGGGGCCATCAATCCTGACGATATGGGCAGAAAACGCGAGGTCAGCTGCGGTTCAATCGTTTTTTCTTCGGGTGGCGCCCTGTTCGATCCGAGCCACCTGGATTATCTGGGCTATGCAACCCAGCCCGACGTCGTCACCAGTCTTGAATACGAGCGCATCCTCTCCGCCTCGGGTCCGACCATGGGGCAGCTTGTCCGGCCTTCGAATGGCAAACAGCCGAAGAAAGTCGCCTGGATCCAGTGTATCGGTTCGCGTGGCTTGCAGAAGGGCGCTGGTCAATACTGTTCGAGCGCCTGCTGCATGTTTGCCTTGAAGGAAGCCATCGTCACTAAGGAGCGATTCCAAGATGACATAGAGACGACGATCTTCTTCATGGACATGCGGACCATGGGCAAGGATTACGAACTCTACTACCTCCGGGCAAAAAATGACTTTGGTGTGCGATTCGTCCGCAGTCGGCCGCACAGTATCCTGCGAGAACCTGGGAAGGAGAACCTGAGCCTGACCTACAGTGCCGAGGAGGGTGGCCGTAACCTGACAGAAGAATTTGATATGGTAGTGCTGTCGACAGGTTTTCGGGTGGCTGACGATGTCAAAGAGCTTGCTGGAAAACTGGGTCTTCAACTCAACACCTCCAGTTTCCCGAAAACCGACGGATTCAATCCGGTTGTCACCTCGGTGCCCGGCGTCTACGTCGCCGGTGTCATAGAGAGTCCGAAGGATATTCCGGAGACTATGGTTCAAGCTAGTGCTGCCGCCTGCATGGCAGGCAGAGATCTGGGAATAACCGAGAAGATTGAGTACGAGATTGCGCCGCTGCCTCTCGAAACCTTACTGGTTGGTGAAGAGCCGCGTGTGGGCGTTTTTATCTGCGACTGCGGTGAAAATATCGGCGGTGTGATTGATGTGGCAACTTTGGCAGAATTTGCCGGAACCCTTCCTCATGTTGCCGTTGCAGAGTTGAAGGGTCATGGCTGCAGCCGAGAGTCGATGCAGCAGATAGAGGACACAATCAAGACAGAGCGACTTAACCGGGTCGTGATCGGCGGCTGTTCACCCCGTACTCACGAGGCTAAATTCCAGGAGGTCGTTCGCCGGGCAGGACTTAATAAATATCTTGTCGAGATTGCCAATATTCGCGATCAGGTTACCTGGGTCCATGCCAATCACCCGGATGAGGCGACCGAGAAGGCCAAGGACCTGCTGAAAATGGCGGTCGGTAGTGTTGTTCGCTCGCAGCCGCTGGCTGATCACAGTCTGCCGATGAACAAGAATGTCCTAGTGGTTGGTGGCGGCATCACCGGCATGACTACAGCCCTGCAACTCGCCGAGCAGGGAGTGAAAGTCTTTCTCGTTGAAAAATCGGCAGGTCTCGGCGGTTTCGCTGCAGGTCTTTGGAGAACACTCGAGGGCAACGACATCCAGGCTTTTGTCAAGGATCTCATTTCCAGGACCGAATCACATGACAATATTCAGGTCATAACCCGTGCCATCATCGTCGACCACAGTGGTATGCCGGGCATGTTCAAGACCGGCATGCAGACCGGCAAACAGATGTTCTATAGGCAGATCGAGCATGGTGTTACTATTCTCGCCACCGGGGCTCTGCCGAATCGTCCCCGTCTCTATCTGCTCGATGAATGTGAAGCGGTATCGACCCAGCGTGAATTGCAGAACCTCATTGAAGAAAGTCCCGAAACTGTAAGTTCCTGGGATAACGTGGTGATGATTCAGTGTGCCGGTTCCCGTACTCCTGACAACCCCAATTGTTCGCGTATCTGTTGTCAGAATGCCGTGAAGAACGCCTTGCGGATTAAGGAAATCAACCCGGAAGCACGTATTTTCGTCCTTTTTCGGGATATGCGAACCTATGGCTTCCAGGAAGAATACTATCAAAAAGCTCGTGAATTGGGAGTGATCTTCAGTCGCTACAGCTTGGATAAACCACCCGTGGTTGCAGCTTCCGGCTCAATGGTGGATGTTACCTTTACAGATCCGATCATAGGCCGTCAGATCACTGTCACTGCCGATTGTCTTTGTCTGAGTACTGGCTTGATTGCCGATGAGGATGGAAATGACGAGTTGGCAAGAATCTTCAAGCTGCCCCGTACTGGCGACGGGTACTTTCTCGAGGATCATGTCAAGCTGCGGCCGGTGGATCTGCCGGTTCCTGGTTTCTTCGTAGCGGGCACAGCGCATGGTCCCAAGACTATCAGGGAGAGTGTCGGTCAAGCCCTGGCCGTGGCTTCGCGGGCCCTGACTATGCTCGCCAGGGATTCAATCAATCTCGGTGCCGCTGCAGCCAAGGTGAACCGTGATCTCTGCGCGGCTTGTTTGATCTGCGTAAGGGCCTGCCCCTTCGGCATTCCTTTTATCAACGCCGACGGCTATTCGGAAATCGATCCGGCAAAATGCCATGGCTGCGGTATGTGCGCTTCGGCCTGTCCGGCCAAGGCCATTCAACTTATGCAGTTCGAGGATGATCGGATTATCGCCAAACTGGAAGAACTCTTTGAAAGGAATATCGCATAATGGATACATTTGAACCGGTCATTGTGGCCTTCTGCTGTCATTACTGCGCGTACACGGCAGCCGATATGGCTGGGAGTCAGAGACTCACCTATCCATCCAATGTCAAGATCATCCGGGTTCCCTGCTCAAGCAAGGTGGATGCTCTGCATATCGTCAAGGCTTTTGAAATGGGTGCGGATGGTGTGTATGTGGCAGGCTGCCTGGAAGGTGACTGCCATTTCAAGAATGGCAACACTCGGGCTGCCCGGATGGTGGATTATGTTCAGAAATACATGGATGAAATCGGTATTGAGAGAGAACGGTTAGAGATGGTCATGATGTCCGCCGGCATGGGGTATCGTTTTGCCCAGGTTGCCACAGAGATAACAGAGAAGATCCGTAAACTCGGTCCGAGTTCGATACACGCCGCCATCTGCCGGCAGCACGTCGACACCTGTGCCGTAGTAGTGGAATAATATGAGAGGAGAGTGAACCACAATGATCACTGCTGAACGAAAACCCTTGGAAGAGCTTATTGAGTATGTCAGACCTTTTAAGCGAATTCTGCTGCTTGGTTGCAACGAATGCGTGACGGTTTGCGCCGCTGGCGGTCGTAAAGAGGTCGGGCTTCTCGCTTCCGGCCTGCACATGGCCCTGCTCAAGAGCGGTTCCACTATCGAAATACGCGAGCATACCCTGGAACGCCAGTGCGACCCGGAATATGTCGAGGAACTTGTCCCGATGATCGACGGCGTCGATGCCATCATGTCCATGGCCTGCGGTTGCGGGGTTCAGGAACTGGCCCGTCGCTTCAAAGGAAAACCGGTCTTCCCGGCCGTGAATACAAAGTTCATGGGTGCTTCCGAAAGGCAGGGCGTCTGGGCCGAGCGTTGTCAGGGATGTGGTGACTGCCTGCTCGGCAAGACCGGCGGAATTTGTCCCATTGCCCGATGCGCTAAGCAATTGATGAACGGCCCATGCGGCGGTTCAACCGGTGGACATTGCGAGATCGGCGATGATGTGGACTGTGCCTGGGCCTTGATCTGGGAGAGGCTGAAAGAGCTCGGACAGGAGGAGCGCTTTGTCGAAATCATGCCGGCAAAGGACTGGCGACCGGGTGGAGGCAGTGGCCCGAGAAAGATCATAAGAGAGGACTTGGCAGAATGAAGACTGATAGCAGATTGGAAAAAGTACTGGCCGCAGGCCACCTGGCTGTGACGTCGGAATGTGGTCCGCCCCGTGGGGCTCAGCCCGATAAAGTGCGGGAGAAGGGCAGGTATCTTCATGGAATTGTCGATGCGGTCAATGTTACCGACAACCAGACGGCGATGGTTCGAATGTCGAGCTTGGCAGCCTCTGTCCTGTTGAAACAGGAAGGGTTGAACCCGCTTTACCAGCTGGTCACTCGTGACCGTAACCGTCTCGCCATGCAGGCTGATATTCTTGGAGCTTACTCGCTGGGCATCGACACGATGCTCTGTCTGTCGGGAGATCACACCAAATTCGGCGACCATCCGATGGCGATGAATGTCCATGACATCGACTCCATTCAACTCATCCAGATGGTCAAGGCGATGCGCGACGAAGGCATTTTTCAGGGTGGGGCGGAGATCAAAGGCGCACCGAAGATGTTCATCGGCGCAGCCGCAAATCCTTTTGCCGATCCCTTTGAACTTCGGGTTCTGCGCTTGGCAAAGAAGATTGCCGCGGGGGCTGATTTTATTCAGACCCAGTGCATCTTCAATGTCGACAAATTTGAAAAATGGATGGAGGGGGTCTGTGCCCGCGGTCTTCACAAGAAATGTTATATCCTGGCAGGTGTCACACCGATCAAGTCGCTTGGCGCCGCTCGTTATATGAAAACCAGGGTGCCTGGGATGGATGTTCCTCAGGAGATCGTCGACCGGATGGCTTCTGTACCCAAGGAAAAACAACCCGAAGAGGGAATTAACATCTGTATTGAAACTATAGAGCGTCTTAAGAAAGTTGAGGGTGTTGCCGGTTTTCATATAATGGCCATCGACTGGGAAGAGAAGGTCAAGGAAATTGTTGAGAGGGCAGGACTGTTGCCCAGGCCTCAGGTATAGGCAAGAGCGAATTTCATAAATGTCCGAGGAGGGTTCCTATGAGTGACAAAAAACTCATCCTGGTAGTGGATGATGATACGGATCTGGTGGAAATGGTCACCATGAAACTGGAGAGTAAGAATTTCAGAGTCGCCAAGGCCTACGATGGCATAGAGGCAATGACGAAAATCAAGGAGGAGCGTCCGGCGTTGATAATTCTTGACGTGATGATGCCCAGAAAAGATGGGTATACATTGTGCGACGAGCTGAAAAAATCAGATGAATATAAAGATATAGTCATTATTCTGCTGACTGCCGTCACCGATGCGATCTCTTCGACGAACTATACACACATGGGTGGCAAGACGACTTTGGCCGATGATTTTATTCCGAAACCCATTGACATGGACAAACTGATAGAAATAGTACAAGACAGTTTGTAAAAATTGCTGCTTTCGATCCTCCGGGACTCTCCGGAGGATCTTCTTCTTTACTCTCCAAGGCTGTGATGAGTGGACGTGTATTGTAATGAAACCGAAGGAATAAAGATCAGTATCGGTGGAATCAAGTTCAGTCCGGAACTCGTCCAGTATACGCATTATTGCTCTCTGCCTGCCGAAGATTTACTCATTGATTTTTTCAGATGTTTGACTGAGCAGAAGGTTAACCTGCCGTTTCTGTGCGCCTGCAGCGTGGGTGATGGGATTCGGAACACCTTCTGCCTCGCGGCAAATGATGCGCCTCGGGTAGAAATGCTGCTCAACGCTGACATCTCAGCCGGTGGCCGGAATTGGCGAACTCCTGAGGGTGTATCGCTTCAAGATCAGATGGAGATCATTCGTGGAGTCGGTACTCTGACCCTTTTCCCCCATCGTCGCAGTCTGATACTCCTTGGTCGTGTCATTGAGATTCTGGGAGAATCAGGAATTACAATCCACAGCCTGTGCACCTCGATATCCGCTCTGGCAATCAACATCGATTATCTGCTTCTTGATCAGGCCGTGGAAGAACTCTGTAAAATCGTGGAGTTGCCTAATGACCACGCTCCGTTCCGGCCTGAATTCTGTGTCAGGCAGATAAGCCCTTGACGTGCAAGAACTTCCGGGAATAAACAATGGAGACAATCGCAGTGTATTGGGAGTCGAAAATCCGGATCTACGGATTGGTAAAGCAGACCGGGCTCTCTCTCTCAACTTTAGTTTTTCCCATCGACAAGCTTGCTTACTGGGGGCGACAGATTGCTCTTCTCGGAAGAACCGGTCGGGGTTTTGAAATGGTCAGCCTGCAGCCTCTTGCCCATTCGAGCATGCAGTTTTGCCTGCTGCTTGCGGAGAATGACCAGGAAATACTGCCGTTGCTGGAAAAGGAATTAATTGACGATGATACCGTCTCGCTGCAGACGGTGACTCCCGTGGAGCTCATATATCTGCATGGGCCGCATTTCCAGGATCGATATGGTATTGCAGAAGCTGCATTAGCGCCTCTGCGCAGAAGGAATATTGCCATTCTGGCCACTGGTTGCTCGGGTACCAGCGTGTTTCTCGTTGTCCATGAAAACATGGCGGAGATGGCGGCCGCCTGTCTGACCGAGACATTTGTCATCTGATCGGCTAGCCTGCAGGAAGGCGTACGGGAGACACTGAACACTGCTGCAATACACTATCAAGTGGGTGGCACCAGTTTTTAAGGTTCATTTCGCTGGAACATGTGTTGAAATCATCTTTTTTGGGTAACGGAAATGGAAATATTTGACAAGGAAATCGATTGGCGTCTGCGGGTATTTGATTCCATGTCATTTCCAACGGTTATCCTGCTGCCTGATAAAACCATTGTCGCTGCAAATAAACGATACCTCGAAAAAGCAGGCGTTGATGAAGAACAGATCATTGGCCGATCATGTAAAAACGTCAATCTTAAGTATTTTCCAAACCAGAAATTTTCCTGCAACAACAAGGCCGAATGCCCGTTGGCAAAGGTTCTGAGATATCGAACGGGTCAGTCAGTCCTGCTAAAATACACCGATTTGCATGGAGATCTGGGATGGGAGGAACGGGTCTTTTCGCCGATCCTCGGGGTTGACGGTGAGGTTGATTATGTCATTGAAAGTATAAGAGATGTTTCCCGCATTAAGAACCTTGAAAAAATGTACAGCGGCGTACGGGAACTCATTGATCGGGTGGTTCAGAGTTCTGTAAGCGCCATTATCGCTGCAGATCGGCGAGGACGCATAATCATGATGAATAAGGCGGCCGAGGTTCTTTTCGGACACGCCGCCTTTTATACTGATAATGTCAATATTGAAGGATTTTATCCTCCAGGCGTCGCTCGCGAGATCATGGCAAAATTGCGGGATGAAAGCATCGGTGGAAGAGGCAAATTGCCGATTACAAGGGTCACTATTCTCCATAAGGATGGGACCGAAATTCCAGTGGAGATGACAGCTGTAATTGTCTACGAAGACGGTATGGAGACAGCGACCGCAGGAATCTTCAACGATCTGCGTGAGAGGCAGGAGGTTGAGCGGCAACTCAAGGACGCTCATGCCCAACTCATCCAGTCAGAGAAGTTGGCATCTCTTGGCCGGTTGGCGGCAGGTGTAGCCCACGAAATCAATAATCCTCTGACTAGTATCCTGCTCTATGCCAATCTCATGCGGGAAAAACTGGAAAAGAATCATCCCCTTGAAAAGAATCTGACATATATCCTTGAGGATACCGAACGTTGCAAAGAGATTGTCAAAAACCTTCTGGCCTATAGCCGGCAGACTATTCCCAAAAGGGAGTTCTTCCAATTAAACGATGTCATAGATCAAAGTCTGCGGCTTATCCGTGATCAGAAATTGTTTCTGCATATCAACGTTATAGAGAAAAAGGCAGCATCTCCCTTACTCGTCAATGCGGATAAGAATCAGCTCTGCCAGGTGGTGATCAACCTGATTATCAACGCCATTGATGCCATGGATGGACATGGGACACTGACCCTGAAAACCTTTGAGGATGAGAAGAGCGGTAAGGCTTGTCTTGAGGTGAGTGATACCGGAGGTGGCATATCTCATGAAAATATGTCGAAAATATTTGATCCATTTTTCTCGACCAAAGAACTGGGGAAGGGAACTGGCCTCGGCTTAAGCATGGCCTATGGCATGATGGAAGAAAACCATGGGCGAATCTTTGTGAAGACAACTGGCCCACAGGGGACGACGTTTGTCCTTGAGCTACCGGTGGTGGCCATGTCGGAAATAATGATGTTTGATTCGATCGGCTAGTCGGAGGATATGATGAACAGTCTTGAAATGTCGGGTGAGGTGGAAAAACCGCGCATCCTTGTTGTTGATGATGAGGCGCGTATTCGTGACGCCTGCCGGATGGTCCTTGAGGAGATGGGCTTCGAGGTGGACTTGGCCTCCGATGGTGCACAGGGCCTGGAAAAAATTCGGCAGAGGCATTTTGATATTGTCCTTGCTGATCTGATGATGCCGGTTCTTTCTGGTTTCGATGTCCTGTTACAGGTCCGTGAGCATCATCCTGACACGGTGGTTATTGTCATCACCGGCTATGCCACGGTGGAACATTCGATCGAGGCCATGAAGAAAGGGGCTTTTGATTTTATCCCCAAACCCTTCACACCGGATCAACTCCGGGCTGTCGTCAGTAAGTCGATCAAGTATACTCGGGCCCTGCAGGATATTAGCGATAGCAAATCCCGGCTCAGGGTGATGGTTAACCGTTTGATGGACGGGGTTTTGACCACGGACAAGGAAAAGCGGATTGTCCTGGCCAATCCTGCATTCCTGCAGATGCTTGATCGCTACGGGGAAAATGTTCTGGGGAGCAGGGTGGAGGATGTTTTTCAGAATGAGACACTCGTCCGGATGATTGATCAGGCCCTTGCCATGCCCCCTGATACTTTCACCGAAATTGTCCAGGAGTTGGTTTCCGGAGGTAAGGATGGTCAAAGCGAGAGGATACTGAGTGCACGCTGTGCCCCGTTTCGCGGTAGAACAGGCCTGAATCTCGGGACTATCACTGTCCTCCATGATGTAACAGCTGTGAAGAAAATCGACCGGATGAAATCGGATTTTGTCTCGATGGTCTCCCACGAGATCCGCAGCCCGATGAACTCGCTGCTTATGCAGATGAAGGTCATCCTCGATGGTCTTGCCGGTGAAGTCACCGATAAGCAGCGTGAGATCCTCGAACGGGCCTCCGGTAAAATCCAAAATTTGACCTCGATGGTTTCAGAACTTCTCGATCTGGCGCGTATTGAAGCCGGTCTCGTGGCTAACGAAAAAGAGTCTATCGAGATTCCGGCATTCCTTGAAGAACAGATTGCCTTTCACAAGGCTGCGGCGAATGCCAGAAATATAGACCTGTCTCTTGAGAAATTGCCTGTCCTTCCGGCAATTCTTGCGAATCCCCAGGGAATGGAAGAAGTTTTTACCAACCTGATTACCAATGCAATCAAATATTCGCCGCCGAACAGCCGTATTTCTCTTTCTGCGGGCGTTGAGAATGACTATGTCGCCATAACGGTCCGGGACACCGGATTCGGTATCCCGGAAGAGGATCTGGAAGAAATATTCACCCGATTCTATCGGGTGAAAGACAGCAATACCCGTCAAATACATGGTACCGGCCTGGGTCTAGCCATTGTCAAAAGCATCGTCAATGCCCATCACGGCAGTATCAAGGTGGAAAGCAAGATAGGGCAGGGCACAGCCTTCACCGTCTTTCTCCCGCATTCACGGTCATGATCCCTGGCCTCTGGGGTATCGGAGGCCAGGGTGACGTTCACTCCGTCACAGCCCTCTTTAAAAGTTGAAGATTTTCGATTCTGCTGCCATATCAATGAGATGAGGGCCACCGTCCAGCACCATATTGGTGTGAAAACCTGCTTCGTCGAGGTTCCTGTTCTTGGCGCAGGGAGTGCAGACACCCACCGGCACTTCATTCTCCACCAGATATGGCAGGTAATCAGCCGGGCAATCACCGGTCACAGTTTTTTGACTGCCGTCTCGATCTTTCATGGCCCAGTCGACGGCACTGTCAATGAGGAAAATGTTCACTTGATGACCTTTGCCGTGGGCAATTTTGGCAAACTGGAAACAGCGCGTGGCTTTCTCGTTGTTATTCTCTCGCAGGACAAACAAAAATTTTTCCATTTCTTCTCCTCTTAGCCCTCAGGGGCATGCATGGTGCTCTCGGGTTTTCTGTTGCACAGCACAAGACAGAATCAGCAGATCAGGGCAGCAGAGACAGCGGTCACCAGGCCCTTTATCCCTTTACCTCCCTTTTGAACATATACAACATACGCCCAAGGGGTAGCGGTTGTCAACTGGCAGGCAACAGCCACGATCCGAATTTAGCCGCCTCAGTGTACCAGGTCAGGGTAGACGTCAATTCCACATGAAAGTCCCTGCCATGCAAACGGAAAAAGGCAGGTTCTCCGAGTCGAAAACCTGCCTTTTCTGTTGATAAGCCGTGGAAAACTATCCGGCCTGTTCTAAAGCGACAGCCACTGACACAGAAGCACCGACCATCGGATTGTTGCCCATGCCGATTAGCCCCATCATCTCTACGTGAGCCGGCACTGACGAAGATCCCGCAAACTGGGCATCCGAGTGCATACGGCCCATGGTGTCGGTCATGCCGTATGAGGCGGGGCCGGCGGCCATATTGTCCGGATGCAGGGTGCGACCGGTACCGCCGCCGGAGGCAACAGAAAAGTATTTCTTGCCCTGCTGGATGCATTCTTTCTTATAGGTCCCAGCGACCGGATGCTGGAAGCGGGTGGGGTTGGTAGAATTACCGGTGATAGATACATCGACTCCTTCGAGGTGATTGATGGCCACACCCTCTCGGACATCGTCAGCACCAAAACAACGGACCTTGGACCGCTCCCCGTTTGAGTAGGGGGTTTCATTGACAACCTGCAATTCACCGGATGCATAATCGAATTGGGTCTGGACATAAGTGAAACCGTTGATCCTCGAGATGATCTTGGCAGCGTCTTTGCCAAGACCGTTGAGAATGACCCGTAGAGGTGATTGACGCACCTTGTTTGCCGAGCGGGCTATGCCTATCGCCCCTTCCGCTGCAGCGAAGGATTCATGGCCAGCGATAAAAGCAAAGCATTGTGTTCCTTCTTTTAAGAGCATCGAGGCAAGGTTGCCGTGGCCGATGCCGACCTTGCGGTCGTCTGCGACCGAACCGGGAATGCAGAAGGCCTGCAGGCCTTCGCCCAGAGTGGCAGCGATATCCGCTGCTTTTTTCTCGCCTTTTTTGATGGCGATAGCCGCTCCGAGGGTATAGGCCCAGCAGGCGTTCTCAAAGCAGATTGGTTGGATTCCCTTGACGATGGCGGCCACATCGACGCCCTTGGCGAGACAGAGATCCCTGGCTTCTTCCAGGGTCTGCATGCCGTATTTCTTCAGGACCGGGGTAATCTGGCCGATCCGCCTGTCGTAGCTTTCAAACAGTGCCATGGTGATTCTCCTTATTCATGTCGCGGGTCGATGGTTTTCACGGCTTCCTTGAAACGGCCATAGGTTCCTGATGCACCCTGCAATGCTTCGGCGGGATCGACGCCCTTCTTGATGGCATCCATCATCCGGCCGAGATTGACGAAGGAGTAGCCAATGATTTCATCGTTGGCGTCGAGCGCGATTTCTTTGACATACCCCTCCGCCATTTCCAGATAGCGCGGGCCCTTGGCTTTGGTACCGTACATGGTGCCGCAGACCGAGCGCAGGCCCTTGCCGAGATCCTCAAGCCCCGCGCCGATTGGCAGGCCGCCCTCGGAGAATGCCGATTGACTTCGACCATAGACGATCTGCAGAAAAAGCTCGCGCATCGCCACGTTGATGGCATCGCAGACCAAATCAGTGTTGAGAGCCTCAAGGATAGTTTTGCCGGTAAGAATCTCCGAGGCCATGGCAGCCGAGTGGGTCATGCCGGTACAGCCGAGAGTTTCGACCAAGGCTTCCTCAATAATACCCTTCTTGATATTGAGTGTGAGTTTACAGGCTCCCTGCTGCGGAGCGCACCAGCCGACGCCGTGGGTGAGTCCGTTGATGTCACTGATCTCTCTGGCTTTGGTCCATGTGCCTTCCTGAGGGATTGGCGCCGGACCATGGTTGGTCCCCTGCGCAACCCTGCACATCTCCAGTATTTCAGAAGAGTATTGCATACTGTTCTCCTTCGGTTGAAGTGGGTTTTGGAAAATTCCTGGCTGGCAGCGGGCCCGTCAGTCAGGCGGTCCGCTCTCAGCCAGGGGATTGTCTTATGATTTTTTTTCAGCAGTCATAAGGAAAACAGGAAACGATCTTTCACTGCCATGACTGCCTGGTCGACGGATAGTGTGGACGGTAGATGTCTCGATAGCCAAAAGGCCGAGCATCTCAAGATCCCTGGCCAATTTCTGTCGATTAAAGCCATGGTGCATGACCCCATCGGGATTGTCTTTGTGAAAAGAACCGTCTTCTTCATCGAGGTCGGCGAGGGCAAGGATGCTACCCGGTTTCAGACAGGCACATAATTTTGCCAGAACTGCCTGGACATTTTCGAGGTGATGGAGGGTCATGGCCGAGAAGATCAAGTCAAATTCCCTGTTGAAGTCATCCTGATGCAGGTCGAGAAGATGAGGAGAGACATTCGTGATGCCCTGTTCACTGATCTTGTTTCGGAGAATCTCCAGCATTCCAGCGGAAGAGTCGGCGGCAACGAGTGAACCGAGACTCGGTGCGAGTTTCAGGCCGACGAGACCAGTACCGCAACCGTATTCCATGGCCTGCATACCTGTGTGCAGCGGTAATCGGGCTATGCCGGCTGCAATGGCATCGGCCAGCTCAATGCGACGTTTTTCTTGATCCCAGTTGCCAGCGGCCCTGTCAAATCTGTTTTCTGTCATATCAAAGCTCGATAAAAGATTGGAAGAGATCGCCATCGGTTTCAATTTTCACTCTGTTGCCGATGATTGCCCGATAACTTGCAGCCTGCATTTCGGCAAAGGCGGGAGCGAAGGATCGCAGTTCGGATAAGGTGGTGGCGGTGATCTCCGCCAGTCTCTTGCGCTTAAAGGCAGTATCGATACCGCTGAGGTATTCGTTCCTGGCGGTGGCAGCCCGGGATGCGGGACTCTGGTGCGGATTGAAACTCCCGTATGTGCCGATAATGAGCTGCTCCATAATAGAATCCGGCAGATCGAGTTTGGCGATCAATTCGGGGATGGCCGCATAGGCCTCATAGGTTCTGCGTACCTGGGGGTCGCGATAGCTGATGTAGGCAATATTGCCGCTTATCTGGCTGAACTGGATGAAGCAGCCGTAGGCGCCTCCCATCTGGCGTACGGTATTCCAGAGATAATCCCGGGACAAAAATGTCTTGAGCACCTCGAAATGGCCGTTGTAACCCTCACCGTCTTTTAACAGACTGCCGCCCTGAACGGCGAAGACGACCTCTGCCGAGGTGATGAAGGCCTCATGGTCGGAAAGTGGCAATGGCGGTAGGCTGCACGTGCTGATCGGCTCTGCAGCCAGGGCCTGCGGGATGAGGTGGCCAAGATCGGCAACTTTGTCGAGCTCTTTGCGATCGGTGGTGACGGCGATAAGCAGATTGTTGCGGTTAAACAGCAGGTTTGCCATTTTTTGAAGACCGGCGAGGAATGATTCTTCCATCTCGCTGTAGTTCAATGCAAGTTTCTTCGCCGCCAGGTAGGCCGTCGAGCCGTTGAACATCTCGGTATAGCGGCCAGCCAGGCTCAGATGGGCAAATACACGGGCTGCGGGCAGGTTGTAGCCCTCGCTCTGGGCCGAGTGCTCCGCCCAGGCAAATTCCCTGCCGACGATTTCCCGGATGCGTGTCCGGTCTGCAAAGGAGACATCGGACAGAACTTCGGAAACCAGTTGCAAACTTCTTTCGAGGTATTCCGGCAGGCATTTAAGATGCAACCAGAGCACCGGGCGGACGGTGTCGGGTTCGGCTCTCTTGCTGTAAGTTGTCAGAGAATGGGAAAAACCGCCGGTACAGGTGGCGATCTCCTTGGCAAAATGCATGTAGTCGAGCCGGCTTGTGCCTATCTCGGTGACTATGGTGCCGAAGAGATCAAGCCAGGGCAGCAGGTCCGCCGGGAGGCAGGAGAAGTCCAGGCCGATGTCAATATAGGAGATGTGGTTGGTGTCGAGTTCGCTGACAAGCACCTCCTGGCCGAACATCTGTGTCGGTTTGACCGAATGAAAATCGATATCCGATGAGAGATCAACGAGTGACAACTGGGGCAGCAGCGCGAGAGTCTGCACATCATTGGGGGCCTGCTGCATCTTCATCAACTCCTGAGTCCGTTCAATGAGTCGCTGGTCTTCGCTCGGAGTAAGTGTCTTTGCATACTGGCGGAGGCGCTCTTCTTCGCTCTCCCTGGTACGGGCGAGTTTGCCCGGATCGGGAATAAGCGTGATGGTGGCGGTTGAACTGTTCTCAAGCAGGTATTCGCGGATCAACTGCTCGAAATACTGTTCGTTCAGGGCTTTGTGCCTGAGTGAGGCGATGAGTTCTTCGGCCATCAAACTTTCGAACGGGTCCATGCTGTATTTCAGGGCGGTCATCGCCTTGCCGATAAGGTCCAGACCTCTCTGGGATTTGCTCGATTCTTCTCGGTAGCTGAACTCGAATTTGTTCAACTCGGAGAGCACCAGATCGTGGTCCAGGCCTTTTTCAACCATTTCGGTGAGGGTCTTGGTATAGAGGTCGAGAAACTTTTCCTTGTACTCCGCTTCACTGCCCACAACATAGGTGATCATGAAGGTTTTCGTGCAGGAGGATGACAAGAAGAATCCACCGAAATCTTTGCACAGTCCGCTTGAGACGATGGCATTCTTCAGGGGTGAACCATCAGAGTTGAACAGGATATTGGCGATGATCTGGAATGCGGCGTTTTGCTCTCTCTCGGTTACCGAGCCGATTGTCGTCCCGACTGCCAGGAAAGTTTTTTCAGTGGTCTCGGGGGAATCTACGGCATAGGTGTCAGTAATATGTACTGGTGCTGTGACTTTTTCTCCTTCGACAATCGAACAGCACGACCCAGGGCTGGGGAAGGCCGCCAGGAACTTATCCTGCAGATAGTGCAGTTCCTCTGCCAGCGGGGCGTCCCCGTAGAGAAAGAGCATGGCGTTGGACGGATGATAGTGACGGCTGTGGAAGTCACAGAATTCCTCATAGCTGAGATCGGGAATATTTTTCGGGTCGCCGCCGGATTCGTGGGCGTAGGTTGAGCCCGGCATCAGGCCGGCGAAGATGTGGAAAAAGATCAGGCGGATCGGGTCGGAAAAGGCCCCTTTCATCTCATTGTAGACAACACCTTGGTATTGCAGGGTTGCCGCGGCATCCTCCTTGTGATAGTGCCATCCCTCCTGCTCGAAAGTGCTGCGATCGAGCAGCGGATTAAACACCACGTCACAGTAGACGTCCATGATATTGAAGTATTCTTTCAGATTGCGCGTGGCGAAGGGATAATAGGTGATGTCCGACCCGGTCATGGCGTTGAGGAAGGTCATCAGCCCGCCCTTGTGAATTTCGCCAAAGACGTCCTTGACCGGATATTTCTTCGAGCCCATAAGGACGGAGTGTTCTAGGATATGGGCAACGCCGGTTGAGTCTGTGGGCACGGTATTGAAAGCGATTGAAAATGTCTTGTTGGTGTCCTTGTTTTTTATGGCCATCAAAGGACAGCCAAGGATATCGTGCTCGAAGAGGAAGACATCCGAGCTTATTTCATCGATAAAAAAATGTTTTTTCAGGGTAAAGCCCGAGTAGGTGTTTCCAGCAGTAAATGTCATTCGTCTATCCTGTTGTTGTGACGTGTATATGGTCAGTTGACCGGCTAGCGGCTTAAAAGCGTTTTTCGGAATCGATGAGGAGGGTTACCGGGCCGTCATTGACCAGTTCCACCTCCATGGATGCCTGGAATCTGCCGGTGGCGACACGGATACCTCTGCGTTGCACCTCTCCAACGAAACGTTGGTAGATGGGTTCAGCAAGGTTTGGGGGGGCGGCATCGGAATACCCGGGCCTTCTTCCCTTGCGGCAGTCTCCGTAGAGAGTAAACTGAGATATGATAAGCATTTCTTTGCCGAGATCCAGCAGGGAGTGATTCATTTTTCCATCTACGTCGTCAAAGATCCGCAGATGGATTATCTTGTCGGCCATCCATTGAATCTCACCCGGCCCGTCGTTAGGATGGATGCCGAGGAAGACCACAAGGCCGTTGTCGATTGAACCGGAAAGCTGCCGATCAACATGCACTGATGCCCGGCTGACTCTTTGAACCACGGCACGCATGAATTATGCCTCTGGAATAGACGAAAGGTCTGATCTGGGCATTGCCTGCATTTTCGACGCCCGACGTCCCGCAATATTTGTCAGGGAGACCCCGGTTAAAACCATGAGGCCTCCGGCCAGAACCGAATAGCGGATTGATTCCGCTAACAGCAACCAGGACAAGAGCAGCGCGAAAAGAGGTACGAGATTGATGAAGACTCCTGCCCGGGTCGCGCCGATTTTCTGGATTCCCTGATAATAAAGGGAAAAACCAATTGCTGTGCCACAGATGCCAAGGTAGGCAAGGTTAAACCAGTCTGTCAGGCTGAGACGGGGGAGGCTGGTCACGAGGTTGGCCTGGAGGGCAGGAACAAGGAGCAAAAGGGTCCCGATCAGTGAAGAATAAAAGACTGCGGTCAAGGGTGCGAGAGTTTTCAGTATGGATCTGCCAATGAGGGTATAGGCGGCCCAGCTGAGCACACAGCCGAGCAGGGCCATCTCACCAATGCCGAAAGAACCCTCCAGAAGTGTGCCGGGATGTCCGTTGCTGATCACGAAGACGGCACCGGTGAGGGACAGCAGAATGCCGGCAAAACCGAATATCGACAGCCGCTCTCGATGAAAGAGAAGTGAAAGCAGGGTGATAACCAGAGGGGTGCAGGCAACAAAGAGGGCTGCTCGACCTGCGCTGATGTGTTTGAGGCCGATAAAGAAACAAACATTGTAGCTGAAGACCCCGGTGGCCCCGAGCAGGAGAAGCGGCAGCCAGTGTTGGCTGCGTGGGCGCTGCAGTCCTCCGGTTGTCAGGCGGGTAATGAGCAGAAGGGCAAGCGAAGCGATGGCGAAACGCAGGAAGGCGGCATTGGCCGGGGCGACGTTTTCTGCCAGGATTCTGCCGGAAATGAAGGTCCCTCCCCAAAGAAGCATGGTCAGGGTCAAGGTGATGTAGGTGACGAAGGGCATGAAAAATTCCTGAAGGACGCCAGAACGAAAGACTCGAGTTTTGCGTAACTGTCGGCATTCAGGATATACTTTTACAGCAGTGGACTGTCAATCAGATATTGCCTGGAGTCGGTTAGCTTGCTTTATCGGCCATCTATTGATTACTGCGAAAGTGACTGATCTCCAGGCTAGGCCGCTCCAAGAACGTTTGAGGAATTTCAGCCGATTCTATATTCACATTACAGATACGAGGTGGTATGATGCGAGAATCAGGGATGTTTCACCGAGGTTACGTTTTCCTCAAGGAACTTAATACAAGGATACTCTATGATACAAAAACTTCAGATTCTTATTGACCGGATGTCAAAAGAGCTACCGGGTATCCTGGCGGCCGCTGTTGTTACTGTGGAAGACGGCATGTCAATAGCAGCGGTCAGGCGACGGGAGGATATAGAGACAGACGCCGCTTCGGCGTATCTCGCCTCGATTGTCAGATCAAACGCGAAGGCTATCAGTCTGCTCGCAGATGACGAAGAGGTTGATGACATCCTCGTGACGACCACTCAATATCATTTTATTATCAGGCATATGCCTGATCAACCGTTTTTTATTTTTGTTATGACGACAAAGGATGAGTGGCTGGGTAAGGCTCGTATGCTGATCAAGAAGTACGAGGTGCAGTTTGCCCAATTTGCTGAGTTTTACAAAAATAATTTTGCATAAGAGAGAGTTCGCCATGATTCTCCGCAGCTGTTTAAATACTGCAAATCGGTGGCGGCTTGAGTCTGTCTAGGGGACGGTAGACGTATAATTTGATTGACTCACACGAAACGAGGCCAGGTTTGTTGCAAACCTGGCCTCGTTTGTTTTACAGGGAGGCAACTTCCTGAATTTTTTTTGAATTCTTTTTGATGGCGATGCGTATCCAGCCGAGGTTAGTGTCTTTGTCGGCAACAATTACCAGGAAGGCCTCTTCACCTACCGGGGCAAACAATACAGGTCCATTAGTGTATTCAAGCATTGTCATGTTCAAATCTCCCTGTCCCAACTGGTTGCCCATGGATTCAGCGGAACCGAAACCAGAGGAGGCGATGGCGCCGATCATTTCGGCATCGATACCGGCACGTGCGAGATAATCGAGCAGAAAGCCGTCACGACCTACCAGGCACGCTGTATGAACGCCTTCGATGTTGGTAAATTCAGCCAGGATTTTCTGAATATTTGTCATTTCATTTTCCTCTGTAGGTGGTGGTTCGTTTGATGGTTTGCCTGTACTTTTATGACTATCTGCCAGGGCGCCTTCAGCCTGGGTTTCGAGGTTCTTTTCCGGCTTCGGAGGAGGTGTCACCGGTTTTTCCTCTGTGGCCGGAGTTGCTGTTCCTGTGACCGAGGAAAGGAATTCGCTGTCCAGGTCTTCAAGGGCCGATACTACCGGACCTTCTTCCTCTTCTTCCTCTTTTTCATCTGATTTGAGGGCTACCTCGAAGAGCAGGGATTCAAGCCCTTTTTTGATGCTCACAATGGGGGGTTCAACACCTCTGATATTCTGCAAGGTGCCGCCCTGAAAACCGAGGATGGTAAAAAACGCCTTCTCTCCGCTCTCGTTGTCGCACATGGCGTGGACGACTTCGCCATTTTTGAAGAAAATCATTCCCTCATGGTTGGTTGTCGTCACTTTCAGGGCTGCTGTCGCTCGCGAGAGGCCATTGAACTGGACAATATCCATGAGTTCGATGCCGTCGACTGTACCCTGAAAACCTTCATTCTCCTTGAGAACTTGCTGGATTGCACTGCGCATGTCGTTAATGTCGAAGGGCTTCTCGATGAAACGCAGACTGCCGCTGAGCATCGCTTCATTCTTGTAGGCATTGGATGGATATGCCGTCATGATAATAACCCCGGTCTGGGGATAGCGATTGTTGATTTCAATAAGCAGGTCAAGGCCGTTCATTCCCGGCATGTTGATGTCGGTAATAACCAGATTGATATTCTTGTCACTGAGAATGGCCAAAGCTTCTTCTCCTGACTTGGCGGCCAGGATTTCAACATCAGGCATACCCTTGTTAAGATTCCTCTGTAACATCCAGAGCATATCCTCTTCATCGTCAACAACAAGCACTCTCTTCATTATCTCTCCTCGTCAGGTCTTTCCCTGATGTATTAACTTGATTGGCCGTGAGAACACGTTCAATTATTCTATTGAGCGGCAGACACGGCAAAGGTGCTCAAAAATGATCTGACATTGACGTGTATTCTTATAGTAACCCACCGCATACCCCGAACGAATATTGATACGATCTGATTCATTGTCCCCTCTACTGGCTGATGTAGAATATATAAGCAAAAAAAATGCCAGAATAGCCAGAATAATGGTTGGCTGGATGGAGGCGTATTGTCTTGAGACTATTCAGTTTATAGCATGACGCGCAGTCTGCCATATTTCTTTGATTGGCAGAAGTGGTCAGTTTATGATCATGTGGCTTGAAACTGATCAGTTTGCATTTTCTCGCGCAGTGTTGTACGGGAGATGCCGAGGAGGCGGGCTGCCTTCGATTTGTTATTGCTGGTGAGGTTGAGGACCTTTTCGATATACTGTCTTTCCATTTCGCGCAGGGTGACTATCTCCTGGTTCCTTTCCTGCGGAGATCCGGTAGCAGGGCAATTGAGGCCATGTAAGGTGAGCCAGCCAGTCCTGCTGAAGAGTACCTCGCGCTCGATGAGATTGCGCAGTTCCCTGATATTCCCTGGCCAACTGTGTTGGAGCATATCCTTGCAGGTGGCGGGGGTGAAGCCGCTGATCTCTTTCTTCAGTTCTTTTTTCAAGGTGTGGAGAAAATAATTGGCGAGAAGCAGTACATCTTCGCCTCTGTCGCGCAATGGAGGCAAGATGATCGGGATGACATTGAGGCGGTAGAAAAGGTCTTCCCTGAATGATCCTTTGTCGATTTCATCTTCGAGGTGGGCATTTGTCGCGGCGATTATTCGAACGCGTACCTGGATGTCCTTGATACCGCCGACCTTGCGGAAGGTTGATTCCTCGATCAGGCGGAGGAGTTTGGGCTGCAGGGAAATCGGCAGATTGCCGATTTCATCGAGAAACAGTGTGCCGCCATTGGCAACTTCAACCAGACCTTTTTTGTCGGTCTTGGCATCGGTAAAAGCCCCTTTGTCGTAGCCGAAGAGTTCCGATTCGATAAGATTTGCCGAAAGTGTACCGCAGTCCACTTTGACAAAGACACCGCTTTGACGGTTTCGACAGTCATGGACGGCGCGGGCTGCCAGTTCCTTGCCGGTGCCGGTTTCGCCGGTCACGAGAACGGGGGCATCGACCTCTGAGGCCATGAGAATGGTTTCCTTGACACGGCGCATGGCTTCGCATGTGCCGATGATGCGGTCAAGTCCAACTTCGCGGGTCTCGAGCAGGGCCTTCTTACCCATCAGTCGGGATTGCATTATGCGCCGGAGAGTTGACTTGAACTCAATGATATCGAAAGGTTTAACGATATAGTCGACGGCCCCGGCGCGAAGGGAATCAACAGCCGTTTTAGCATCATTGATGCCTGTGAGCATGACGATATCGACATCGGGAACGATTTCCTTCAGTCTGCCGATCAGCCGGATGCCATCAGTGTCAGGGAGGCCGATATCGAGAAAGATCAAATCTATAATCGAGGATGTGGCAATTTCCAGAGCTCCTGCGCCGTCAGCAGCGGTCGAGACGCTGTACCCCTCCTTTTTGACAAGGCTTGCCAAGGAGAAGCGCAGGTCTTCCATATCGTCAACGATAAGTACGGCGCCCATTATCCTTCCGTCAGAAAAAACATCAGAAAAGTTGTGCCCTTGCCTTCAGTGCTTTCGACAACTATGGCTGCGTCGTTTTCCCGCAATGTCCGGTAGACGATCGATAGCCCGAGTCCCGTGCCGGTGCTCTTTGTTGTAAAGAAGGGCTCGAATATCTTGTCCACGGTCTCAGCGGACATGCCGGCGCCATTGTCGGAAAAATGGACGACGATGTACTGGCGGTCATTCCTGAGGCCGGGAAATTTTTTCTTGTACGCCGTAAATCCGCTTTTAGGGAGCAATTTTGAGGAGATCTCAATCCTGCCCTGTTCCCGAATGGCATCGATGGCGTTGAGAATGAGATTGAGAAAGACCTGCTGCAGTTGATTGGGGTCCACGACGATGGCAGGAAGATCTTTGCTGGAGTTTACCACCAGCTCGATGTGGCGATTCATCAGCTTGTTATGGATGAGGGGCAGCGTCTCGGAGAGTATGGCGGCAAGGGAGACGGGGCGTTTGTTGGGAACAACGGGCCGGGCATAAGAAAAGAATTCCGAAAGCAGCTCGTTGAGACGATCGACCTGTCGAATGATACGTCTTGAACATTCGAGCTGTTCCTCGTTGTCCTCGGCATTTTCTTCTATGGATTGGGCCATGATTTTAATACCGGCCAACGGGTTCCGCACCTCATGGGCAACTGCGGAGGCGATCTCTGCCACGGTTGAAAGTCGGTTCATCTTTTCCATTTCCTTGCGGACATATTTCAGTTCCGAGATGTCACTGAGGGAAATGATTAATCCTACCCTTCCTCCTCGGGCGTCTTCGCGCGGCACTGCCGAAAAGCTGAAAATCTTCTGCTCACCTGTGGTGGTTGTAAGGACCAGTTCTTTTTCAGTGCGGGCTGCTGGCAGGTTCCTGTTTTCAAGCATATGCTCCGCCGAGCTGTTACCGATGATATCCGAAAGCATCCTGTCGTCGAGGACTGACGAGAAAGGACTGAGGATTGCCTGGGCAATGGCATTGCTTTTCAGGATATGGCCATGGAGGTCGGTCACCAGCAGACCGTGGTTGAGGCCCTGGATGATTGATTCCGAGAATTTCTTTTCTTCCCGCAGATTGATAATGGAAATCCTCAGGTCGTTGACCAGATTGATGAGTTGCTGGTCCATACGTTGGTTCTCAATGACCGTCGCCAGGATGTTGGCAATGGCCTCGAGAAGCTGCTCGGTATCATGGGAAGTCCGGTGGCCGTCAGCAACATAAATAACCATGACGCCGATTGCTTCCTCATCTCTGATGATAGGAACGCAATAATGTCCCCCTGGAAGGTCTGTCCCGGCAAGCAAAAGGTCAGGAGCTTGTGCAAAAAATTGAATTTTGCCGCTTGTGCATACCTGGCCGCAATGGCAGACACCGAACCTCACGGTATTGCAGGCGCTGGCCTGGTCGACGGAGAAACCTCTGGCTGCTTTGATGTAGAGCACATCCGTGTCCTGCTCTACGAGGAAAATGGCGGCCTGTTGGCTGAAATCGAAACCCCTGAGGGTGATGAGGTAGTCAAGAAAATGTTCAAGCTGATCCTTAAGCTGATAGGGCTCAAGGGAAATTTTCAGGATATCGTTGATGATTTCCTGGTGATGTTTTTCAGGCACACGATCAGACATGGGCTTTTCCTCTTGTCTCGTATCGTCCATACGCCTTTTTACTGCAAGTGCAGAGAGTCTGGCCGGAATCGGCTGAACCAGCTGTGAGCCGCTCGAAAATACTGGCCAGATACTGATCCTGAAGGCATAGGATGTGGAAAATCAAGCAGAAATGACCTTACATGTATCCGCCTCTTCTTGTCAATCGGGAAACGGCGGCAAACCTGGTTGTAGGAAATTGGTAGTTTCTGTTATTTCAGCGGAAAATTGCCTCAATCAGGGTTGTTTATGGTTATCTTGGGTACGTCTTTTCAAAAAATTCCTCTTTTGTTGACAGAGCTTTTCCTGATGGATACAGCAACAAGGATGTCACTGAAAGTCACGTTGTTTTGAATTCGGGGCTCTCTTGCAAAATATGGTTTTTGCATAATCTCAAAGAAAAGGAGTAAATCATGAAACGAAGTCTAGTTGGATTGATTGCGGTGTATCTATTGTTCAGCTCATTTTTAGGTTCGGCCATGGCTGAAGATAAGGTGTTGACCATGTCCACCACCACCAGTACTGAATCTTCAGGCCTGCTCGATGTTCTCCTGCCGGAATTCAAGAAAGATACCGGTATTGCGGTGAAGGTCCTCGCTAAGGGCACAGGCGCAGCGATCAAAGACGGAATGGATGGAAATGTCGATGTAGTTTTTGTCCATGCTATAAAGAAAGAAAATGAATTTGTCGAGGCAGGCTTTGGCACCAAGCGCTATGCAGTTATGCACAATGACTTCGTGCTGCTAGGCCCGGCAGATGACCCGGCGGGCATTAAAGGCATAAATAATTCGATTGTTGCTTTTGAGAAAATCGCGACCGCCAAAGCTCCTTTTATCTCTCGTGGAGATGACAGCGGCACACATACCAAGGAGCAGTCAGTTTGGGCCAAGACCAAGATCCCGCAGGTCGCAGACAGCCGCAAGCTGGTTCTGGAAGGTAAGGAGATCGAGGTCACTTCGAAAAAACCTGCTGATTCAGAGAGCTGGTATTTTTCAATTGGTCAGGGAATGGGCAAGACTCTGACGTTTGCCGACGAGAAAAGGGCCTATACCCTGGCTGACCGTGGTACTTATATTGCCTACAAATACGGCAAAACACCGGCTGTCGAACTGGAAGTGCTGTGTGAAGGCGACAATGACCTGGCCAATCCCTATGGTGTTATCCCGGTTAATCCGAAGAAATTTCCCCATGTTAAATACGATCTGGCCCAGCAATTTGCCGATTGGCTGATCTCGGCACGCGGACAGGACGTCATTGCCAATTTCAAGGTTGAAGGCAAGCAACTGTTCTTCCCGGATGCGATTAAGTAAGGACTTGTTGTGATATGTTGAGGGGGGAGGGGGAGATGTTTGTCATATCTCCCCTTTTTTGTTTCAGGAAAAAAACCTGAGCCAGAGAGTAGCGTTGATTGCTCCCCGGCAACCGAAGTCAGTATCAAGGTTTTATAGATAATTATATGGATTTATTGAAAGACAGTCTGTTATCAGCCATGCTCCTGCTGATCCACCTTGATGCGGAGATGCTCGACATTGTCTGGGTATCGCTCAGGGTCAGCGGCCTCTCGACCTTC
>JAIFKM010000212.1 GCA_020049575.1 Desulfobulbaceae bacterium | reverse complement strand
ATCTCCTCGTCATCAATATAGAGAATCCGTTCATTGCCGAATTGAATGGTCTCTTCTGGTTTATTCTCGCCCGCGGCCTTCTCTGCCATAACCGGCAGCAATATCTGGAAAACAGTGCCTTTGCCTGGATGGCTTTGAAAAGAGACCCATCCGCCATAGCTCTTGACTATGCCGTGGATGATCGCAAGCCCCATGCCGGTCCCTTTGCCGACTTCTTTCGTGGTGAAATAGGGGTCAAATATCTTGTCCCAAAGCTCCGGAGCTATCCCTGGTCCAGTGTCCCCGACTGAAAGCTGCACGAAATCTCCCGGCTGAACACCCAGTTTGTCGACAATATCTCTTTCATTAAGGGTTTTCTTCTCAAGTGAGATGACCAGGGTACCGCCTGTCTCTTCCATGGCATGAAAGGCATTGGTGCCAAGGTTCATGACAATCTGGTGAATCTGCGTCGGACTGGCCTGAATAAGCCCTGCATCCATATCGACATTCTGCTTGATGTCAATGGTCGCAGGTAGTGAGGAGCGCAGCATTCTTATGGCTTCTTGGATGATTAAGGCCGGTTGCAGGGGCATACGATCGGTTTCCGCCTGTCGACTAAAGGCGAGGATCTGCTTGACGAGTTCTCTGGCCCTGTGGCTTGCCTTGACAATCTGATCAATATCTTGTCTCAGCATCGACCCGGCCGGGCTGTCTTCCTGGGCCATTTCCGCATAGCCGAGAATGGCCCCAAGGATGTTGTTGAAATCATGGGCTATGCCGCCGGCCAAGGTGCCGATAGCCTCCATTTTCTGGGCCTGCTGGAGTTGGGCCTCCATATTTTTTAGATCGGTAATATCCGTGGCAATCTGCATCCGGACCCTGTGACCGTCAGTCCATTCAATGGTCCGGTCGTGATTGATATAATACCTGCCGGTCAAAGGGTTTTTGTCATGCCAAATACAGACACCGGTCGGTTTCCCATCTTTGTCGATCAGCTGATCATTTGTACAGTAGTCGCAGGGGCCTGAATTTTTCCTGAAGGCTCGGTAGCAGAGGTCACCGGTTTTGTTCCCGCCGAAATCGCTTATCATCCTTTTATTCATGAACAGGATTTCATAGGTGTCCATGTCTGCCACGTAAACAGTTGAATCAATGCTGTCCAAAATGGTCAGCAATTTTTCATGGAATATTCTCAAATTGTTTTCAGCCTGCGTGCGCTCGGTGATGTCCTGCCCGATTGCCAAAACACCCACAGTGCGGCCTTCTTTATCCTTGAGGGTTTTGCTGTACCATTCCACCAGAATTAGCCGGCCATCTTTGGCAACGATCGGATTCACATTTCCACTCGTGTGGATATCGGCCACAGTTTTTTGGAAAAGAGGTTTGATGGTACGATCGATTTCCGGTGTCAAAAATGTCTCGAACCAGTCCTTCCCTTTGACTTCATCGAGATCATAGCCGACCAGTTGTTCCATGTAGGGGTTGAATCGAACGATGCGACCCTGGGTGTCCAACACCAGAATGATTACCTGGGCGGTATCGATCAGGCTCTCGGAGAAGTCACGTTGTTCTCTCAACGCTTCCTCAGCCTGCTTGCGCTCTACCATGATTCCAACAAGCCGTGCTGAGGACAGCAATCGTTGCTTGGCTAATTCGACGATGTAGGTAGGACGGGAGGAATACGCATCGGCCTCCAGAGCCAACTTCTTTGGATCCACGGCGTAGGCCTCGGCCAGAAATCTCAGCTTTGCAGCATCCTTTGGGGGGTCTCCGTATCCGAAGTTGATGGCACCAATGACCTCACCTGCAGAGAAAATAGGTACCGAGTAAAGATGGATCCCCCCACTGCATTCAATGTCCACGGGTGATCGGGACTCGATGGCCCGTTGGGAGCAATTCGTCCAGCATGACTCGTGACAGAGCCATTTGCCAGAGGCAAGGGCGAATTCGTTGTCCTCGGTATGACAGAGTTTTCGCGACGAGCAGTCCATCAGACGGCACCAGCCGGAACAGAAAATCCCATAAGCATAGTCGCCGTTCTTTTCATATATGGCGGAGGATGTTTCCAGAAGGTTCAGGTATTCAGTTGAGATGTCTCGCAGTATCTCCTTGTCGATGGAGCGCGAAATGAGGCCGCCCTGGTTGAGCGCGGTCAAATCCCCGTATCCCTGATCTTCGATATCTTTTCCCGGCAGAACCGACAGAGACAGCGTTCGCTTGCTGGTAAGCATCCACTTGATCTTCTTCAGTTCTTCCTCCGCACGCTTGCGTTCGGTGATGTCGCGGCCTATCCCGAGAACGCCTACGAGGTTTCCATCGCTGTCGAACATTGGCGTTTTTATCGTCTCAAGAAAAATCGTATGGCCATCGTCGGCATCGGTGATCTGTTCCTCGTTCCTGCTTGGGCCACCGACAGCCAAGGCTTTGCGGTCATACTCGCGAAACAAGTCCGCCAGCTCTTTATCGACAAAGTCATAGTCGGTTTTACCGCGAATCTCCGTCTCGCTGGCGCCAAAAAACCGTTCAAACCGTTTATTGCAGGACAGATAGACCCCGTCGGCATCTTTCAGCCAGATCAGGTCAGGGATGGTATTCACCAGAGTTCTAAAGAGTGACTCGCTCTTTCTGAGTTCTTTCTCTGCCTCTTTGCGCTCGGTGATGTCCTGCAAGGAGCCGACAAGGCGAACGATCCGGCCCTTTTCATCGCACTCCGCTTTTCCCCGGGCAACACATTGCCGAATCATCCCATCCGTGCGGATGGCGCGAAGTTCAAGCTCGTAAGGCGTGCCATTGGATATGCACTTTTCGACAGCAGCCCACATGCGCTCCATGTCCTCCGCCACATAAAAGACAGGGTGCTTTGCCAGCGAAGGAGCACCGAGTGCGGGATCGCGCTGGAATATGCGAAAGAGTTCCTCCGACCAGCGCGTACAGTCTGCATCAATATCCCATTCCCAGCTGCCTATGTTGGCAAGATGCTCCGTACGGGCCAACATGGTGAGGTTTCGCTGCAGCTCATCTTCCGCCCGCTTGCGCTCGCTGATGTCGGTGATCACCACACGGCACGTCGCACCGCCGTCTACCCCTTGAGCGGCAGTTCCCGTCAACTGCACCCAGAAGAGTGCGCCGTCAGGCTTGACCAGTCGCAGCTCACATTGCTGGGGCTTGCCGGTTTCAACGAGCTGTTTACGGTGCAGGAAGTAGAAGTCTTGATCCTCTTTGAGGATGAAGCGGGAGAGCGGCTTTTTGATAAGCATGCTGCGGGCCATGCCCAGCAGAGTGGCGGTGGTGAAGTTGGCCTCAATGATCAGTCCTTCTTCAGACAGGGTGCAATAGCCCACCGGGGCCAGGTCATAGAGATCGAAATAGCGCGCCCGACCGGCGTCGATCTCGGCCTGGGCCATGCACAGTTCCTCGTTCTGCATCTCCAGTTCGATCTGGTGCACCCGCAGTTCGTGGAGTATCTGCTGGATTTCTTCGACGGACATCGCCTGGATGTCTTCCAGTGACAGGGCAGGTTTTTCTAAGGCTTTCTTTTCAGCCTGTCGGCGCAGCTCGCTTGCCTGATGTCTTATGTCATCTCTGTTGGCCATAATTGCTCTTCCTTCATTCTGAGCCTCAGTTGCACAACATACTGCTGCAGATCATCATTCAGTTTGAAATTAGTGGCACTGCCAGGCCTTTTGCTTACTAGCCAAATCCACGTGAAAGTATATAAAAACATAATGTTAGCATAAAACAAGAATCTGGTAAGTTTGCTTATTTCCTCATCCAATAAATTGTATCGCATGCTGCTATCAATCAATAAAAATACTGTGATTCAATTAGTAAAAATCCGACCCCTGAGGGGTCGGCATTGATTTAAGCCCAAAGAGCTTGATTTACTTATCTTGCTTGTAGGCCCGATGATTTTGTCTTTGGGGTCTGTGATTGGGGCAGTTCGATAACTTTTTGTTCGACAACAACAGGACTTGTTTGAAGTCATGTAACGCCGATATTTTCATAAGGGGCAAAGCCTATCACCATCAATGCAATGATATGGATTTACGGCAGAGCCATTGATCTCTGACCTGGCCAATAGGACCAGGATTTAACTACTTGATTAAACTTATCGATTTGGTTCTGGCAATAGATCTGGATTATCCCTCCAAACCTCGAAAAATCGAGAATTCAGCCGATGAGAGAGTGCTGCTCACACCTTAAAACGCGCCACCAGGGTGCGCAGTTCCTCTGCCAGGTCGGACAATTTCTGGGCACTGGTCTGCACCTGGTTTGAGCCTGCTCCCACCTGAGAGGATTGCTGATTGATACCGGCAACATCGCGGGCGATATCTGAGACCACCATGGTCGCTTGAGCCACGTTCTCGTTGACCTCGGCGATTCCTTGGGAAGACTGGGCGATATTGCCAGCGATCTCGCCGGTCGCCGTCGATTGTTCTTCCACGGCGGTGGCGATGCCATTGATGACATGATTGACCTCGGCGATGACCTCCGAGATCTTCTCGATGCCCTTCACTGCGGTGGCTGTGGTTGTTTGCATATCAACGATCTGGTTTTTGATGTCCACCGTGGCTGCCGCCGTCTGCCGAGCCAGTTCCTTTATCTCATTGGCCACCACAGCAAATCCTTTGCCGGCCTCACCGGCCCGAGCTGCCTCGATGGTAGCGTTGAGCGCCAAGAGATTGGTTTGCTCGCTAATCTCGGTAATGGTCTCGGTGACCTTACCGATCTTGCCGGCCGAATCACCCAATGCCGACATCTGCTCCGACACCTGGTGGGATTGAGTCACCGCCCCCTCGGAAATGCCCCGCGCCTTCTCGGCGCTTTTGGCGATCTCCTGCACCGTGGCGGTCATCTCCTCGGTGGAAGAGACGACCATGTTGACGCTGGCAGTGGACTGCTCCATGGCCGCCGAAACCGATTGAATGTTCGAGCTCATCTCTTCGGTGGCGGTGGCGACCGCGGCACATTTGTCCGAGGTCGCCCTGGCGTTGGCTGAAAGTTGCAGGGAAATAGCGGCAAATTCATTGGAGGAGTGGGCGAGAGTATCCACATCGCCTGAAATATTTGTGATAATGCCTTGCAGTTTTTCTACGAAATTATTGAAATACTCGGATAAACGACTGACCTCGTCAGTGCCGTGCACTTGCAGGCGCTTGGTCAAGTCACCCTCGCCTTCGGAGATATCTTTGAGCATGTTTGTGGTGTCACGAATCGGATTTGTGATCGAACGAGTGATTATGAAGCCAAAACAGCCCGCCAGCAGAATGCCCAATACTATTGCCGCTAAAGATATATTCTTGCTGAGATTATAATTTTTAAGACTCTTATCATACTCCTCTTTGGCAACCTTGAGCTGCACCTCGACCAACTCGCTGAATTTTCCGGAGACAGGATCTATAACCGGGTAGAGTTCGGATACAGTAAACTTGACGAGGGCTTCACTGTCTTCATTCCTCAAGATATCGTGTAAACGTGCCACACTATTATCCGCTGTTTTCATCAACGGATTTACCTGATTCACCAGTTCTTTTTCTTCAGTAACCAACGTGGTTGCAAGATAATCTTTCCAATTTTCGTTGATGGTCCTTACAGCTGTCTCAACACTCTGACGCCCTTCGCTCCATTTCATGTTGCCGTTGCGAACCTTATGAGAGGTATCAACGATATTGACCGCATACATATCGGCGACAACCTTCAAGCCCTTCAAGGGAACAACGCGGTCCTTGTAAACGGTATCAAGTCCTTTATTAGCCAGCTCTGCGCTCTGTAACCCTATGTAGCCAATAGCAATC
>JAIFKM010000179.1 GCA_020049575.1 Desulfobulbaceae bacterium | reverse complement strand
TGTTCCGCAAGCCGATCATGGTCAAAAACATCAAGCCGGCAGTCCGCAGCTGGCAAGAGCCGATCGTCGTCGGCCGTCACGCCTACGGCGATGTCTACAAGAATGCCGAGATCTTCGCAGAGAGAGGCGGTAAGCTCGAGATTGTGGTCACCGACCCGGATGGCAACGTCAAACGGGAAACTGTTATGGAGGTCGAAGGTCCGGCGGTTCTCCAGGGAGTGCACAACACCGTCGCCTCAATCGAGAGTTTTGCCAGGGCCTGTTTCGAGTATGCCCTCGACCAGAAAATCGATTGCTGGTTCGCCACCAAAGACACCATCTCGAAAATCTACGACCAGCGCTTCAAAAACATCTTTGAGGCTATCTTTGCCGAAGAATACCAAGAGCGTTTCGCTCAAACCGGCATTGAATTCTTCTACACCCTCATCGATGATGTGGTAGCCCGCATCATGAAGATCAAGGGCGGCATCCTCTGGGCCTGCAAGAACTACGATGGCGATGTGATGAGCGACATGGTTGCTTCAGCCTTCGGTTCTCTGGCCATGATGTCCTCAGTCCTCGTCTCACCCTTCGGATATTTTGAGTATGAAGCAGCACATGGCACCGTTCAGCGCCACTACTACAAACACCTCAAAGGAGAAAAGACTTCCACCAACTCCGTGGCCCTCATCTATGCCTGGACGGGGGCCCTGCGAAAACGGGGTGAGCTCGACAGCATCCAGGACCTGATCTCGTTTGCCGACAGCCTGGAGCAAACCATCATCGAGTGCATTGAAGAAGGATACATGACCGGCGATCTGGCCTTGATCTGCGAGCCAAAGGCAGTCAAAGTACTCAATTCAATCGACTTCCTTGATGAGCTGGCAGTACGTATCGCAACCAAACTCGAAGGTTGATTTTCCGCTGGAAATACAGATGGCCCATCCGGTTAACACCGGATGGGCCATCTTTAAGAAACCTTCTCTGCTTTGTATTGCTTCTTAGAACTGGAAGCGCAATCCTACTCCGAGCCGACTTGCATAGCTGGAAACCAGCTCATCTGCCTGGCAACGTCCTTCCAGGAAGAGCGAAGTCTTCATACCGCCCGGCTTCTCATGGACGAGATATCCCATGTTGAGAATGACATCAGCCTCAGCATCATCATCGTCTGTATCGATATCATCTGTGTCAGAATCTCCTGCCCAGAGGCCAATTCCGCCACCAACAAAAAACTTCTCGTTTACATGGTAGTTGAGCAGGGCATCTACGGTAAAGGCGCTACCGCCGTCATCACCAGACACACGGGCAAATCCGCCGATAAGGCCAAGGATATAGAGCTTTTCGGTCAGAGGATACTCGTAGCCAACCCTGGCGAAGATATAATCTGCAGGGTCAAACTGATGGGCATAACCAATATCAGCCACCGGTCCACCCTTACGTTTGGCAATCGTCACAGTCTGAGTGCAATCACTCGGGCTTGACTGGGCGCCCTTACTGTCAATCACAATTGCCTTGACGGTGTACTGGGGAGAATCGCAGGGGACAGTGAATTCCTGAACAAAAGGCGCCTCTTTGTCACTCTTTTCAGCCACTACCTGGTTGTTGGCATCGAGTAGTTTAAATACTACTTCCGAGATAGTACCGTCGGAGTCTGAAGAACCGGTGGCATCAACCGTGACCACCTGACCACACTTGATCTCTGTGTTGGAAAGGGACATATTGCAGACTGGATCCTGGTTCACCGGCTCGGGTACCGCGCCGATATTTTTCAGGGCCAGGTTACCGCAGACCATGGGGACAACAAACTGGTAACGCTGTCCGTCCTTGTCGATGGAAAAACTCAATGCATCAAATTCGGCTTCACCGCCCCACGTCACATCCTTGACTGCTGCAACGGGTCCCTTGCCTTTTTTGCGAAAGAGCATCCAACCCATCTGTTCACCCGGAGCGACCTTGACGGCCTCAACTTTCGCGTTGGGGAACTGGTTCATGAACTCCGGAAACAACTCCGGGTATCCAGCTTTCTCAAAACCAACCTGGATATCAGCACTGTGTTTTTCGACCATGGCCCTTAGATCTGCCTCTGACGTCAGCGGCGGACGATAGAATGGATGGTCAGCCAATCGCTTGAGCGTAACGGCTGCAAAAGCAGACGACGCACAGGCGACAACCAGGCATACACCTAACATCAACATTAATCTCTTCTTCATCTTCTCTCTCCTTTTGGTACTTGTTATAACTTGAACCTCATGCCGCACTCCTTATGCGGCAATCGCGATCTTGCCATTTTTAGACGATTTAGCAGGCCTGAAAAGATATGTCCAGAAAAATACGCTCTTTTTTGCCCTAACCTGCTCAATTTTCGGTGTCATAGTACTTGAGAACACAGCCATCTTTTGGTTGTCTCAACATAGAAAAATCTCAGCACACCAACAAATAGAGCCGGAGGATACCTCATTTTTTCTTTAAAATCAAGTATTCTCGCATAAATTATAGAATTGCTTGTCTGCTCACCATAAATCTCCTATACTCTCAAAGATGAACTTCCGGAAGGACATCTTGAGAGATGCTTCCTCCGAAAAATTCTTTTTTTACGGGAGCTCGGACACGACCGGGCTGAGAGGGATCTGAGGTGGTCCGACCGTGCAAACCTGATCCGGGTAATGCCGGCGGAGGGACGTGTGAACGTGCTCAAGCCGTCTGCTTCTGGCAAACGGCTTTTTAATTTTGCCGCATACAACACACCCGAGGTCACGGTGCCCCTTTTTATTGGAGATGCTGATGAAAACTGTACCATTCAAACTCCACATCCTCGGACTTGTATTGTTCTTTTTATCAGCTGCAACGTGTTTTGCCACAGAAGAAATTTCCCTGATGACCCATGACAGCTTCAATGTCAGCGCAGAGGTAATTTCCTTGTTTGAAAAGGCAAATGACGCCAAGGTTATCTTTCTCAAGTCTGGCGATGCCGGGGCGGCGCTGGTGCAGGCCATTCTCTCAAAAGGCTCGCCCATGGCCGATGTCTTTTACGGGGTGGATAACACCTTTATCAGCCGGGCTCTGGTAGCCGATATATTCGAATCCTATGCTTCCCCCGCCCTTTCGCGAATCCCCAGTCACTTCAAACTTGATCCGAAAAATAGACTCCTGCCTGTAAATTTCGGCGATGTATGTCTGAACTACGACAAAAAGTGGTTCGAGCACAAGGGCATTGCTCCGCCTACTGGGCTTGACGATCTTCTTCAACCAGCCTACAAAGGGCTTACCGTTGTCGAAAATCCCGCCTCATCTTCGCCTGGACTGGCATTCCTTCTCGCGACCATAGGCCACTATGGACAGGACGGATACCTCGATTTCTGGCATAAACTGCGGGCCAATGACGTCCTGGTGGCCAATGGCTGGGAAGACGCCTACTATGGACACTTCACCGCTGCTTCGAAAGGCAACCGCCCGATAGTCGTCAGCTATGCCTCCAGTCCAGCAGCAGCCGTTCACTTCAGCTCCACCCCTCTTGCGGAAGCGCCTACCGCTGCTATCATTGACAACCTCTCGGCTTTTCGGCAGATTGAATTCGCAGGCATCCTCAAAGGAACCAAGCACCCGGAACTCGCCAGAAAATTACTGGATTTCCTCCTCGATCTTCCCTTCCAGGAGGATGCACCCCTGCAAATGTTTGTATTCCCCGTCCACCCAGACGCGAAACTGCCACAGGTATTCCTCGACTTTGCAGTTGTCGCCGATAAACCCGCGGCAGTATCACCGGCTGAGATCGAAGCCAACAGGGAGAAATGGCTGGAAGCCTGGACCACAGCCGTTCTCCGTTAAACCGGTCGAGCAGCAGCCACAGCGGATCTGGCAGGTGGAACAGAGCCGAAAAGGAAATCCATGGTCAAGCCTAGTATTCTATCAGGGCGACTCTTTCTTATCCCGCCCCTGCTGTTTCTTCTGTTTTTCTATTTCTATCCTCTAGGTAAAATTTTTCTTCTCAGTTTTTTCCCTGAGAAATCACTGAACGTAATTTATCAGGGCGGACATCTTTTCAGCAATGCCACATATTTTAAAGTTTTGTGGTTCACTTTCTGGCAGGCTGCCGTTTCCACGGCGCTTACTTTGGTCGTGGCCCTTCCCGGCGCGTATATCTATGCCCGCTATACCTTTTGGGGCAAGAATCTTCTGCGCACCCTCAGCAGCGTGCCCTTTGTTCTGCCAACTGTCGTCACAGCTGCAGCCTTTCGAGCACTGCTCGGACCAAACGGCCTGATTAACAACTGGTTAGTCAGGCATGGCGGCCTGGAATACCCGCCTATCGAACTCGACCAGACCGTCTGGTTTTTCCTGTTGGCACACATATTCTACAACTATACTCTGGTACTGCGCATTGTCGGGGATTCGTGGGGCAGAATGGATTCCCGGCTGGCTGAAGCCGCCAGCCTCCTTGGTGCCACAGACTGGCAGATTCTGAAAACTATTACCCTGCCTCTGCTGAGGCCGGCCATTATCTCAGCCTCCCTTCTGGTTTTTATTTTCTGTTTCACCAGTTTTGGTATTATCCTTATTCTCGGCGGCCCCGGCTATGCAACTATCGAAGTGGAGATATACAGACAGGCGGTTCACCTCTTCAATCTACCGATGGCCGCCTCCTTGTCTCTGCTGCAAATCCTGATGAATTTCGGCCTTATGTGGGTGTACAGCCGCCTCGGCCAGAAAAATGCCTTTTCATTCTTCGCGGGCACTGGTCCCAACACACTCCAGACGACACCATCACGAGGAGGCAGAGTACTGATCTGCATCAACGTCCTTTTCATGGGAATCCTGCTGGCAGCACCGCTCATCTCCCTGCTGGCAGCCTCGTTCAAAGGCCCTCAAGGCTGGACTCTGGTCTATTACAAGGCTCTCTTTTCACCGGTGGCTCACTCGATTTTTGCCGTAGCCCCCGGAAAAGCAATCTTCAATAGTCTGATTTTTGCCCTTGCCGCCACCTGCCTTTCTGTTATCCTCGGCCTCTTTGCCGCAAACTCGCTTGCTTCGAGCAGACAACCCGGCCAGACATTCTGGGAGACCCTGATCATGATGCCGCTGGCCACCTCGGCAGTGACACTCGGCTTCGGCTACATTATCACTCTGAACAGGCCTCCGTTCGATCTTCGGGATTCGCTGCTCCTGATACCTCTCGCCCACACTCTGGTTGCCTTTCCATTCGTCGTTCGCTGCCTGCTGCCAAGCCTGCGTGCGATCCCTCAATCGCTGCGGGATGCGGCCTCCCTGCTGGGTTCATCCCCTCTCCAGATCTGGCAGCAGATCGACCTTCCCCTCGTGGCGAGGTCAATTCTGATTGGTGCAATTTTTTCTTTCTCGATCAGCCTGGGAGAATTCGGAGCCACATCGTTTGTAGCCCGGCCGCACACTCCTACAATGCCTTTGGCCATATATCGTTTTCTCAGCCAACCCGGCGACTTGAACTATGGACAGGCCATGGCCATGAGCAGTATTCTTATGCTGGTCACTGCTGTCGGTTTCTGGGCTCTTGAAATGCTCTCCCCTGATAACGACGGATAAACATCACGATGCCTTTTCTCACGATAGAACACCTCTCTTTAGCCTGCAGAGGCGAGACCATGTTGCATGATGTCAGCTTTTGCCTGGAAAAAGGGGAAATCCTGACACTCCTCGGCCCTTCTGGATCCGGTAAAACGACATTACTGCGTCTTCTGGCTGGCCTTGATTCCGCTGACCAGGGACGGATCCTGGTTGAAGGACAGGATATTGCCGGCATCCCGCCGCACAGGCGTTCATTTGGCATGATGTTTCAGGAATATGCACTGTTTCCGCACAAGGATGTCCTGGCCAATGTGGCATTCGGTCTTACAATGCAGAAACTGCCGGCAGAGGATTGCCGTCTGAGAATAAACGAGATCCTGGAACTGGTTGGTCTGGACGGCT
>JAIFKM010000032.1 GCA_020049575.1 Desulfobulbaceae bacterium | reverse complement strand
TCGCCAGCCTCTTCACCGACCGGGCTATCTCATACCGGCACGACAAGGGATTCAGCCAATTCGAGGTCTATCTCTCGATTGTCGTACAGAAAATGGTGCGCTCAGATTCCGCCTGCTCCGGCGTCCTGTTCACCCTGGATACCGAGTCTGGGTTTGAAGATGTCGTGTATATCACCGGTTCCTGGGGACTTGGCGAAAATATCGTGCAGGGTGCAGTCACCCCGGATGAATACTACGTCTTCAAGCCAACCCTGCGGGAAGGCAAGCGTCCCATCGTCTCCAAGCGCCTCGGCTCAAAAGAAATCAAGATGATCTATGACAACCGGCCCGAAGCCGATGAGCCGGTCGTCAACATCCCGACCACCGAGATCGAACGCAATTCCTACATCCTCAGCGACGACGAATTGCTGCAGCTCGCCAGATGGGCACTGATCATTGAAGAGCATTACGGCAAGAACATGGATGTCGAGTGGGCAAAAGACGGTGACGGCATCAACAAAGGAACCGGCGGCCTATTCATCGTCCAGGCCCGCCCCGAGACCGTCCACTCCCAGACCTCGAAAAATATCACCGAAACGTATCTCCTCAAAGACCATGGAGAGGTGCTGGCCAAAGGGCAGGCCGTCGGCGCAAAGATCGGCCACGGGAGCGCCCGGGTTATTAAATCAGTCTCCGGCATCCATGACTTCCAACCAGGCGAGGTACTGGTTACCGACATGACGGATCCGGACTGGGAACCTATCATGAAACGAGCAGGGGCCATCGTCACCAACCGAGGCGGCAGAACCTGTCATGCCGCCATCATTTCACGAGAGCTCGGCATCCCCTGCCTGATAGGCACGGAAAACGGCACCGAGCGTATTGCCCAGGGCAGGATGGTGACGGTATCCTGCGCCGAAGGCGAGACCGGCTATGTCTTTGACGGCAAGCTTGAATTCACTATTGAAACGCTCAATCTCGATAAAATCCCGGAGACCAGAACCAAGATCATGCTCAATGTCGGTATTCCGGAGAAGGCCTTTTTCGAGTGCCAGGTACCCAACGACGGGGTTGGACTGGCCCGGGAGGAATTCATCATCAACGCCCACATCGGCATCCATCCACTCGCCCTCTACAATTTCGAAACATTGCAGAAAAAGGCGGCTGAAGGTGACGCAGACATTGCCGAGATTGTAACGGAGATTGAAAAGAGAACTGCGGCATACCCTGCAGATAAGCGTCAGTTCTTTATCGACAAAATAGCCGAGGGCGTCGGACGGATTGGCGCAGGGTTCTATCCCAAAGATGTCATCGTCCGCCTTTCTGATTTTAAATCCAATGAATACGCTAACCTGGTCGGCGGCAAGCTCTACGAACCAGTGGAATCGAACCCGATGATCGGCTGGCGGGGGGCCTCCCGTTATTATGATCCGAAGTACAAGGCCGCCTTCGAACTCGAATGCAAAGGTCTGCTGAAGGCCCGCAACGACATGGGCTTGACGAATATCAAGCTGATGGTACCCTTCTGCCGGACCCCTGAAGAAGGCCGGAAGGTTATCGAAACAATGAAGGAATTCGGTTTGGTGCAGGGCGAGAACGGCCTTGAGGTCTACGTCATGTGCGAGATCCCCTCAAACGTCATCTGCGCTGATCTCTTCGCTGACATCTTCGACGGTTTCTCGATCGGTTCAAACGATCTGACCCAACTGACCCTTGGCCTGGACAGGGACTCGGACCTGGTCGCTCATATCTTTGATGAACGCAACCCGGCGGTGAAAACCCTGGTGAAGACGGTCATCGAGGTTGCCAAACGGCGAGGCCGCAAAATCGGCATCTGCGGCCAGGCCCCCTCGGATTTCCCCGAATTCGCCACCTTCCTGGTGGAATGCGGTATTGACTCTATCAGCCTCATTCCCGACACCGCTGTCAAAACCAGATTGCGAATCCTGAAAAAAGAACAGGAACTCGGCATAGCCCTCTAAAATCCATTCTCCCGCGCAATCCATTCAAAGAAGACAAAAGATTGCGCGGGAGAATCCCTCTGCTCTCAGGTTTCAGACAGTCACTTTCTTCGCCTCACTCACCAGCATGACCGGGATGCCGTCCCGGATCTCATAAAGCAGACCGCATTTCTCACAAAGCAATCCCTTTTCTTCATTCACCAGCTTGACTGGCCCCTTGCACTGCGGGCATGCCAATATTTCCACGAGTTCCTTCATATTCATTTAAATTCTCCCTGGTTCGTATTTTCCGAGCAGTTTTCATTCGTTGACGTTATGGACTGTGCCAAAGATACATGGTACATTGCTTTTATCAATTGAAATTGACTTCAGTCACCGGTTGCCGCAAACAGCATGATTATCTGTCGGTTACCCATGACATCTCAAAGAAACATCGCAGGCGCAAGGAAATACGTTCATGACCGAAAAGATCGGCTGCATTGGCGGCGGCCAGATGGGCGAGGCCCTCATCAGAGGTATCATCCAGTCTGGTCTCTATCAGACTGGAGATATCATTGTTTCAGAGCCCGACGCAAAAAGACGGGATTATCTCAAAGCAACCTATGCCATTCGGACGGCTGAGGACAGCCTCACCCTCTGGCAGGAATGCGATATTGTCATCCTCGCGGTCAAACCGCAGATCATGGCCTCGATGCTCAGAGAAGCACGGCTGCATATTCAGGACCGGCATCTGCTTATCACCATCGCTGCTGGTCTGCCACTGCACTTCTACAGCGAGTGCATAAGCTCCGAGACATGCCGCGTCATCCGGGTCATGCCCAACACACCTGCCCTTATCCTTCAAGGCGCGTCGGCAATCTGCGGCAATCATAACGTCAGTGCAGCTGATCTGGAAAAAGCACAAAGTATCTTCAGTGCTGTCGGCACGACGGTTGTCCTCGATGAATCATATCTCGATGCAGTGACCGGACTGAGCGGTTCGGGTCCGGCGTATGTCTTCACCTTTGTCGAGGCGCTGATCGATGCCGGTGTCAAATGCGGTCTGGCGAGGCCAGTAGCCGAATCGCTGACTCTCCAGACGATCCTCGGGTCAATCAAACTCCTGCAGGAGAGTGGCGAACACCCGGCAGTCCTCCGCTCCAGAGTCGCCTCCCCCGGCGGCACCACCATTGCCGGTCTGCATGTTCTGGAAAAGGCCGGTTTCAGAGGCATTATCATGGATGCTGTCGAGGCTGCCACCGACCGTTCCAAAATGTTGGGCAAGAGCTGATGAGCGGTTTCTTCTCGCCATTCAGAACATTACCAAAGCTTAAGATCCAACGAGCCGGAATAATCACCAAGCCCTTGGATCAGGATGCCCAGCGATACGCCGGGGAGTTGGGGGAGTGGCTTGCCAGCAGGGGAATTCATACCATGCTCAATACCATCTCCCCAGAGCTTGATATCCTCATCGTCCTCGGCGGCGATGGAACCCTGCTGCATATCGCCGAGCAGGCCGCACTGCATTCTATCCCGGTACTCGGCATCAACCTCGGCTCTCTGGGCTTTCTCACAGAATTCACCGAGAAAGAAACAGAAAATGCCCTTGAGAGGATTATTGACAGCCCCGTCACTATTGAAAATCGCATGATGCTTCAGGCAAGGCTGATTTCTGAAGGTCGCACCAACGGCCATCGTTATGCCCTGAACGATGTGGTGATCAACAAGAACGCCAAGGATAGACTTTTGCATCTCGCCACCCGTGCCGATGGTGAATCGATCACCACCTACAAGGCGGACGGCCTTATCTTTTCCTCACCGACTGGTTCTACGGCGTATAATCTTTCTGCTGGCGGACCATTGGTCCATCCTGGACTGGCTGCCATCCTGGTCACACCGATATGCCCCTTCATGCTCGGTAGCCGGCCGATCATTCTGCCGGCGGATCGCATCATAACCACGAGTCTTGCGCCGATATCCAATACCGAAAAAGTCCAAATTATCGTCGATGGCCAGCCAACCTGGGATCTGGGCAGAAATGATACCCTCGAAGTTCGAGCCGCCGCTTATCCTCTGCAACTTATCACCTCAGCAAAACCAGACTATTTCTCCGTCCTGCGAACCAAACTGCACTGGGGATATCAGGATAATTGCGCGAAGGATTAATCCTCCTGCTGTTGCCTTTTCCGATTTTAAAATGATTTTCATATCTCTCACATCTTCAGACTGAAATAAGTAACAATTCCTGCCTGCAAATGACTGCTCTCAATTTTTCAAATAATTTAGGGCCTAAAGCTTTAAAATTTTCCCTACATTCTCTTTCACTATCTCATCATCATTTGGTGCATAATTGTCACTGATCGATTCCTTCAAGCGAATGAATGCTCATTCAGAAATTTATTATCACATTGTTTTATCGTGATTTTTACTAAAGACTTGAAAATGGTTCAGAAGGTATCTTCTGGCTACAGGTGCTCCCAAAGGTGAATGTTTTGCCATTAGGCTATGTGCAAACAATGCATTCATTTCATTAAGTCTATCTTAAACGATTGTATACACCAAGTACGGCTGTGTTCAGTTATTTAAACAAATCTAGTATCAAACCAATATAATTTTAATTTTTCTATATTACCATCCACCAAAGCCCAAAGAGCACCAGGTTAGCAGTTGCACATCCTGCACATTTGAACCAACAGGATTCTTCTAAAAACCAATGAATTAGACCTTTACGTACAGGATAAACTTTTCTTGACAGAAGATATTTAGTACTGGTAACCATCGCATATTCAAATACATTTTTGGTACGAGGCAAGGCAGCAAGACAAACTGTCACGATCAACTCACGACTGAAGAGAGAAAGGGATGGAAACAGAACTGGTTCTTTCAGCAGCAGCACTTATCGGCCTCGCCGTCATCATTCCCCTCCTGATGCTGCTTACGGCTTTTTTTGGCCCGCGTTCCGGCGGCAAGATCAAAAACGAGGCCTACGAAAGCGGTGTCGGCACCATCATCGGTGTGGCCGATCAAAAGTTCAGCGTCAAATTTTATCTTCTCGCTATTCTATTTCTCATTTTCGATATTGAAGCAGTCTTCATGTACCCCTGGGCCGTGAGCGTCCGCGAACTCGGCTGGTTCGGATTCATGGAGATGATGGTTTTCATGCTTCTGCTGCTCACAGGATTGGTCTACATACTTAAGAAGGGGGTGCTCAATTGGCGCTAGGACTTGAAGCACAACTGGGTGACTCGGTTTTCACGACACGGCTGGATGAAGCCATCAACTGGGGAAGGCAGTACTCACTCTGGCCTATGGTCTTCGGCACGGCCTGCTGTGCCATTGAATTCATGAGCACTGCAGCCAGCCAGCACGACATCTCCCGCTACGGCGCCGAGGTCGTGCGCTTTTCACCGCGTCAAGCCGATCTCATCCTGGTCTGCGGCACAATTAGTTACAAACAGGCACCTATTCTCAAACGTATTTACGAGCAGATGCCTGAGCCGAAATGGGTCATATCCATGGGTGCCTGCGCCAGTTCAGGTGGCATGTATGAAAACTACTGCACGGTCCAGGGTATCGATACGATCATCCCGGTGGATGTCTATATCTCGGGCTGTCCGCCGAGACCCGAGGCTGTCCTTGATGCCCTGATGAAGATCCAGGAACAGATCAAAGGCGAAACCTTGCTCAAGGATCGCCACAAGGATTTCAGGGGGATTCTCGATTGATATGAAGGCTCTCGCACTCGAAACGATCAGAGGCAGATTCCCCGATACACACTGCTTCGAGAACCTCGACAGCCTGGTCATTAATGCTGTGCCGGACACTCTTTCGGAGATTCTCAATTTTCTGAAAAATGACCCTGCACTTGGATTCGACCTCCTGCTCGACGTCACCGCTGTCGATTATCTCCTCTATCCCGGAAACCACTCCAGCCGTTTCGGAGTTGTCTATATCCTGCGCAACTGGGAAAAGAACGGTATCTGACCCGGAGGTTGGCCTACCGTCGGCGACAGGGATCTGGGATTCGGCTCATTGGGCCGAACGTGAGGTCTTCGACCAATACGGCATCCGTTTTAACGGCCATCCCGATCTCAGGCGAATTCTCAATCACTGGCAGTTTCAGGGCCATCCCCTGCGCAAGGATTATCCCATCCGCAATGGCCAGGTTTGTCTTGAGACTGACAGCATGGAGAAGGAGATCAGGGCCAGGCTGCACGTCAAAGGCTATGATGACGACACAATCAGCGATATCAACACCGAGATCATGTTTCTCAATCTCGGACCATCGCACCCGGCGACCCATGGGGCAATCCGTATCCTGACCGCGCTAGACGGCGAGACCATCCTGGCCAACGTCAATGAGATCGGCTATCTCCATCGAGGTTTTGAAAAGACGGCCGAGACCCTCACTTATAACCAAGTCATTCCTCTGACCGACCGGTTGAACTACTGCTCTGCATTGATGAACAACATCGCCTATGTCAAGGCGATTGAGAAATGGCTCGGAATCGAAGTCACCGATCGGACGCAATTCATGCGGGTCATCCTCTCGGAATTCTTCCGGGTCCAGGACCACCTGGTCTGCATTGCCGCAAATCTGGTCGACATGGGCGGCCTGACCAACTACTGGTATCTCTACAACGAAAAAGAGGCCTCCTACGATTTCATCAGCCGACTCACCGGGGCCCGGCTTACCAGCACCTTCACCCGTATCGGCGGCATGTACCGTGATTTTCATGAGGGCTGGGAAGCAGAACTGGAAACCCAGATCCAGGCAATAGAGCGAGGCGTCTCTGACTCACTGAAGCTGATCCTCAAGAACAGGATTGTCCATGATCGAACCCAGGGAGTCTGTATTCTGCCAAAGGACGTCGCCCTCGCATACGGCTATACCGGGCCCTGCCTGCGAGCAAGCGGCGTCCCCTTCGACTTGCGCAAAGACGCCCCGTACTATCATTACGATCTCTTTGATTTTGAAGTACCGATCGGTAGCGTCGGGGATATCTACGACCGGATAATGATCCGCTTTGAAGAGATCTTTCAGAGCATCAGTATTATCCGCCAAGCCATGAAAATGATCCCGGACGGCCCAATCTTTGTTGATAACCCACTTGTCGTTCTGCCGCCTAAAGACAAGGTGTACAACAACATCGAAGGACTGGCAAACCACTTCAAGCTCATCTTTGAAGGCGTACACGTACCTGCCGGCGAATGGTACGATTCTTTTGAGGCCGCCAACGGTGAACTGGGCTTCTACTGCGTCTCGGATGGATCAGGTCGGCCCTATAAAATCAAGGTTCGGCCTCCCTGTTTCTACATCATGGGCGGATTTCATGAAATGGTTGAGGGGGCCATGGTTGCCGACGCCGTTATCAACCTTGGCAGTCTCAACATTATCGGGGGGGAACTGGACCGATGAGTGACCGCTCGCAGCTGATATTTACCGGAAAACCCTTCCAGTACGATGCGGAGAGGGACGCGGAATTCGAACGACTGGTGAAACGCTATCCTACACGTGAGTCGATGATTCTTCCTGCCCTCTGGCTGACCCAGGAGCAGGAGGGCTGGATACCTGCCGAGGCCATAGCCTACATCGCCGACCGGATCGGCACCTTTGCCAGCCAGGTCTACGAGGCCGCAACCTTCTATACTATGTACCATCTGCACCCGATGGGCAGAAACCACATCTGCATCTGCCGCACCCTCTCCTGCTGGCTCCGAGGTAAACAGGAGATTGTCGACTACCTGCGGGATGAAATCGGCCTCAAACCTGGCCAAGTGAGCGAAGACGGCAAATTCAGCCTGGAAGAAGTGGAATGCCTAGGGCACTGCGGCTCCGCCCCGGTAGTCCAGGTCAACGGTGAATTCCATGAGAATATGGACGTGGATAAACTCAAATCGCTTTTGGCCGGCCTGAAGTAGGAGGGCGTCTGATTATGGAAGTCAAGATCCTCAGCGCAAAATTCGACATCAAAGATGCCCACACGCTGGCGGTAGCCAAAGAACATGGGGCTTATGCCACCCTTGATGCCGTGTTTGCCATGGAACCTGCGGCAGTCATCGACCAGGTCAAGAACAGCGGATTGCGTGGCCGCGGCGGCGCCGGTTTTCCAGCCGGCCTGAAGTGGTCCTTCCTGCCAAAAGGCCTGAACAAACCTGTGTATCTAGCAGTCAACTCAGATGAATCGGAACCGGCAACCTTCAAGGATCGCTACATCCTGACCCGCGATCCGCACATGCTGATCGAAGGCATCATCATCTGCTGTTACGCTATAGGCTGCCATACCGCCTATATATATATCCGCGGCGAATACACCACCCAGGTCAAGGCCCTGCAGAAGGCCATCGATGAGGCCTATGCCGCAGGGTATCTCGGAGACGATGTGGCAGGCAAGGGTTTCCAGCTTGACGTCACTGTCCACCGTGGTGCCGGAGCCTATGTCTGCGGCGAAGAGACCGCTCTGCTTGAATCAGTTGAAGGCCGCAAAGGGCAACCACGCAGCAAACCGCCGTTCCCTGCCGTGTCCGGTCTCTACGGCTGCCCGACTATCATAAACAATGTCCAGACTATCGCTTCTCTACCGTTCATCATGCAGAACGGCGCAGAGGCCTACAAGGCCTACGGCACTGAAAAAAGCCCGGGCACCCATCTTTTCGGCATCTCAGGTCATGTGGCAAAACCTGGTCTCTACGAATTGCCCCTCGGCCTGCCGTTGATGGATGTAATCAATAAGGTCGCCGGAGGCGTCTGGAAAGAGAGGAAACTCAAGGCGGTAATCCCCGGAGGCAGTTCCACTCCTGTGCTTACCCCGGAGGAAGCTGAAACCACCACCCTCGATTACGAGTCCATGGCCGCTCACAAGACCATGTTCGGTTCCGGCGGCATCGTTGTCCTCGACGAGACCGTTGATATGGTGCAGCTCGTGAAGAACCTCATCGATTTCTACCACCATGAATCCTGCGGTCAGTGTACACCCTGCCGCGAGGGTCTTGGCTGGATGCTGAAGATTGTCAAGCAGCTGCTGCGCGGCGAAGGGACCATGGCCGACATCGATCTGCTGGTCGAATTGTGTGACAATATCGAAATGAAAACCGTCTGTGTTCTTTCTGCGGCCTGCACCATGCCAGTGCGCAGCTATCTGAATAAATTCCGGCATGAATTTGTGGCCTATGCGAGTGATCGGCCTCAGGGTATCGACATGAACCAGGATAAGGACTGACCATGGCTGAGATGGTGAAACTGTTTGTAAACGGACAAGAGGTGGAAGTTGAGTCGGGTAAGAATCTTATCGACGCCCTCGAAGTTGTCGGTATCGAGATCCCGCACTTCTGCTATCATCCCGCCCTTGGGGCGGACGGCAATTGCCGCATGTGCTTGGTAGGCATCGAAGACGGCAGGCCGCCCCTCGTCCCCGCCTGCAAGACCCCGGTCGCCGAAGGACTGAAGGTTCAACTCGACACCGACAAGATCAAAAAGATCCAGCGCGATGTCATGGAGCTGGAATTGATCAATCACCCCACCGACTGTCCGGTCTGCGACCAGGCCGGGGAATGCAAACTGCAGGACTATTACATGTCCTACGACCACCAGGCCACCAGGATGCGGGTACCGCAGGTTCTCAAAGGGAAAAAACTGGATTTCGGCTGCGGCGTGATTCACGACCAGGAGCGTTGCGTCCTCTGCGCCCGTTGTGTCCGTTTTACCCGCCAGATCACCAAGACCGGCGAACTGGGCATCATCAACCGCTCGGACGAGGCCCGTGTAACCCTTTTCCCCGGGCGACCGCTGAACAACCGCTACGCCCTCAATGTTGTCGACCTCTGTCCAGTCGGCGCCATGACCAGTAAGGATTTCCGTTTCAAACAGCGTGCCTGGTTCCTCAAAAGAAACAAGGGGATCTGCCATGGCTGTTCGATGGGTTGCAATATCTTCATCGACCATAATCGGGAAAAATACAAAGATGATTTGATTTATCGCTTCCGACCGCGATTCAACCCCGAAGTGAACGGCTACTTCATCTGCGACAAGGGCCGGATGAGCTACCACCAGGAGAATGAAGGCCGGCTCAAATCCGCCCGTATCGATCATGAAGACAGTCCCCTCGTCCAGGCATTGCAAACCGCCCGTCGCAGGATTGAGGCCTCCGACAAGGTGCTGCTGCTGGTATCGCCGAATTGTTCACTCGAGCAGATGCTTGCCATCAGATCACTCGCCACCGAAAAAGGAGCAACCATCTCCGGCTACAGTGACGGATGCATACAAACCGGCGATGCGGATGGCTATCTGATCCAGGATGACAAATCAGCAAATCGGGCCGGCCTGGAACTCCTCCAAATCGACACGACATATGATTTTTTCAAAGAATCCCTGCAACGTGCCGACACCCTGGTCTGTTTCAACAACGACCTCTTCTTTACAGATCCTGACCCCGTTGTCGCCGAGAAACTCAAGGTCCTGCAGACCATCGCAATCTCCACCCACGAAACACCCTTCAGTCGACAGGCCGGCATCGCCATTCCTGCCGCTTCCTACAGCGAATATGCTGGCAGTGTGATTAACAAGGATGGTGTTCTCCAGTATTTTGGCCGAGCAGTAGAAAAAAACGTCCCGGCACCCGAGATGATCAGCATCGCCAGAGATCTCGGCGCGACACTTACCGAGCCCGAGGCCTTGCTGCACGCCATGAAACGCTGCATACCGGCTTTGGCCGCTGCCGAGTCCGACCAGATCCCCGAGAGGGGATTGAAACTCACCCTTAGCGAGGCCGCCCATGTCACAGCTTGACATCCTCCTTATCGTTCTGCGGGTAGCATTCGGGGCCTTCATCCCCCTCTGCTCCGTTGCCCTTCTGGTCTGGATGGAACGCCGGGGCGCCGCCTTCTTCCAAGACAGGGCAGGCCCGAACAGGGCCAATATCATGGGTTTCCGGGCAGGTGGCCTGATTCAGAATCTGGCAGATGGGCTCAAACTTGCGTTCAAGGAAGACATCATTCCAGGCCACATCACTCATCGGTTTTATTTTGTTCTGGCACCGGTGCTGGTGTTTATGACTGCTCTTGTCTCCTTTGCGGTTATCCCCTTTGCCGACACTCTTGTCCTGGGCAGCAGCGACTATCTGATGCAGGCCATACCGCTTGATATCGGTATTCTCTGGTTCCTGGCGGTTGTCGGTTTCGGGGTCTACGGCATAATCCTGGCCGGCTGGTCATCTCACAACAAATACGGCATTCTTGGTGGATTACGGGCAGCGGCTCAGGTCATCAGCTACGAAATCCCCATGGGCCTAGCCCTGGTCAGTTTGCTTGTCATTTACGGCACGGTAAACCTGAACGAGATCGTCAGATTTCAGGGACAGCTTCTTTTTGGCTGCATCCCGATGTGGGGTTTCCTGTTGCAACCCCTTGGCGTTGTTATATTCATAGTCTCGGCCTTCGCTGAAACCAACCGTACCCCGTTTGACCTTGCAGAAGGCGAGAGTGAGATCGTTGCCGGTTTCCATGTCGAGTACAGCGCCATGAA
>JAIFKM010000080.1 GCA_020049575.1 Desulfobulbaceae bacterium | reverse complement strand
TCGGCACCTTCGCCGTCATGTACCTGCTTGGCTATTCGATCGACAACATCTCGCTGATGGCTCTTACCCTGTCGGTCGGTTTCGTGGTCGACGACTCGATCGTCATGCTGGAAAATATCGTCCGCCACCTGGAGATGGGCAAGAGCCGCATGCAGGCCGCCCTCGATGGGGCCCGGGGGGTCGGTTTCACCATTATCTCGATGACCCTGTCGCTAGCTGCGATCTTCATCCCGCTGCTCTTTCTCGGCGGCATCCTCGGCCGGCTATTCCGCGAATTCTCGATTACCATCGGCGTCTCGGTGCTGGTCAGCTGCCTCATCAGCCTTACCCTGACACCGATGCTCGGTAGCCGCTTTCTGCGTGAACAGCATCTCGTCCATCATGGCCGGTTCTATCAGGCCACGGAGAGACATTACCACTGGTTTCTCGGACTCTACGAGCGCAGCCTGCGAGTCGTGCTCCACTATAAATTCATTGTCCTGATACTCTCCGGCCTGATCCTGATCGTCACCGTCTATCTCTTTAAAATCGTGCCCAAAGGCTTTATCCCCTCAGAAGACCGTGACTTCATCAGTGTTTCGACCGAGACGGCCCAGGATATCTCCTGGGAGTCCCTCGTCGACCACATGAGCCAACTGGCCGAAATTGTCCGCCAGGACCCGAATGTCGAACGCTTTATGATGAATGTCGATTCGAGCGGCACGATGATGATCACCCTCAAGCCACGGGCGGAAAGAGAATTGAGTGCTGACCAGGTGATCGACAGCTTGCGCCCCAGACTCAACTCGGTGCCTGGTATCCGCGCCATGCTGGTCAACCCGCCACCGATCAATATCGGCGGACGCAGGGCTCGCAGTCTCTACCAGCTCACCCTGCAGGCCACCGACACGGTACAACTCTACGAGGCGGCAGGGACATTGGAGGGCGGGATGCGGCAGCTTCCGGGGCTGACCGATATCTCAAGCGATCTGCAACTGAAGAACTCTGAGCTGCAGATCGAAATCGATCGTGACCGGGCCCTGAGCCTCGGCGTCTCGCCCCGGCAGATCGAAAAGACCCTGTACAATTTTTACGGCGGCCGCACGGTCTCGACGATCTACGCCCCGAATGACCAGTACAATGTCATCATGGAAGTGCAGCCCAGCGATCAGGCCGATGCCGAAGCCCTTTCCAAGCTACACATCCGCGCAAACCAGGGCGGTCTCGTGCCGCTCACCTCCGTTGTGACCATGCGGCAGGGGATCGGCCCCCTGTCGATCAACCACTCCGGCCAGCTGCCCTCGGTCACCCTGTCGTTCAACGTCAAGCCGGGGGTGTCGCTCGGCGAGGCTGTCGACGCCCTGGAGGAATTAACCGATACCCTGCCCTCCGGAATCCAGTCGACCTTCCAGGGCAGCGCCAAACAGTTCCAGACCTCTCAGGCCTCGATGGGCTGGCTGCTCGGCCTGTCGATCATCGTCATTTATATCGTCCTCGGCATCCTCTACGAAAGCTTCATCCACCCGCTCACCATCCTCACCGCCCTGCCCTTTGCCGGTTTCGGGGCGGTACTGACTCTGCTCCTCTTCAAAACCGAACTGACAATCTATGCTTTTGTCGGCATTATCATGCTTATCGGACTGGTCAAAAAGAACGGCATCATGATGATCGACTTCGCCATCGCGGCCCGCGACCAGGAGGGCAAAAACGCCGAGGACGCCATATTTGCGGCCTGCATCATCCGCTTCAGGCCCATCATGATGACCACCATGGCCGCCCTGATGGCCGGCCTGCCAATCGCCATGGGCTTTGGCGCCGGCGGCGAATCCCGCCAGCCGCTGGGGCTTGCGGTGGTCGGCGGCCTGCTCTTCTCCCAGACCCTGACCCTCTACGTCACTCCGGTCTTTTATATCTACATGGACAAACTCCAGGAAAGATTCAAACCGAATAGGTGAACCACATTCGCCAGACTTGTCCTGGACAACGTCGAATTTTAAAGCACTTCCTTTAATACCAGGTAGCTCGTTCTTTCTTTTGCTTTGACAAACTGCGGTGTAGGTCGTATTCTATTTCACACTTTGGTTAAATTGCTCCATCCAGCATTTTCTCTCACACAAAATCGGAAGGTTACCATGTCTTCACGTATCAGGCTTTTCCTCCTCGCGCCTCTCCTCTATGGCTGTTTGGTCCTCCCGGCCCTGGCGGGACAGGACAGCAACGGTCCGCCGGCACCACCCGCTGTCTGGACCGCCGAAAAGGCCGTTCAGTTTGCCCTGGTCCAGAACCCCGACAGCCACATCGTCGAGAGGAAAATCGAGGAGGCCCAGGCGGCTGCGCAGATGGCCAGATCGGCCGAGTATCCCTCACTTGACTTGGTTTCGGAATATGGCCAAACGAATAACCCAATGTATTCATTTGGTAACATTCTCAACCAAGGCGCTTTCGACGATACTATCGATTTCAACGACCCAGGACGTACGGACAATCTCGATATCAAGGCCCAACTCCAGTACAGGCTGTATAATGGCGGCCGTGACAAGGCCGCGATCGAGGCCGCCGGTCACCGGCTATCCGCCTCCATAACCGACCGCGACGCCCTCTATCGACAACTGGCCTTCGAAGTCGTCCGGGCTTTTCACGCCATCATCCAGGCCGAGGAAATGACCGGCGTCCGGGATGCCTCACTGGCGGCCATCACTCTCTCGCTCGACGTCGCAAAGGCTCGACAGGAAGCCGGAACGCTGCTGCAGGAAGAAGTTCTCAATCTTGAAATGCAGCAGGCCGGCGCCATGGAAAATCTGATCCAGAGCAGGCATGCCGAGGAACTGGCCAAACGGCGATTTCTTAATCTTCTCGGTCTGCCCCAGGGCGAGGTAAGACTCGATCGCCAGAGCGGCATCGAACAGGAGATCCCAGCCGAGATCAGTCAGGCCAACCGGCATGAGTTGCGCAGTCTCCAGATGGCAGTGCAGGCAGCCGAGGCTGACCTACGAATTGCCCAGGCAGGCAGACTGCCGACGGTCGACGGTTTTGCCAGTTACCAGGCAGATGTCGGCACGGTGCTGGATGAAACAGGAGACTCCTGGATGGCCGGGGTACAGATGAAGTATAATCTCATCGACGGGAAAAAGACGAGCGCGTCGATTGCCGCTGCGAAAGCGCGTTTGCAAGGAGCAAAGGCCCTGCTAGCAAAAACCGAACTTGCCTTCAGCCTCGAGGTTCAGCAGGCAGAACTTGAATACAGTCAGGCTGAACAACGACTGCAGGTCACTGAAAAAATGGTCAAGGTTGCTGAAGAGACCGGCCGACTGAATAGGGAACGATTCAAGCAAGGGCTTGTCCTGGCCATCGATCTCATCGATATAGAGACCCGCCTGACCGACGCACAGGCCCGCCGATCTTCGGCGAAGGCCATGTACCAGGTCGCGCGGGCGAACCTGCGCCGGGCCATGGGCCTGCCGCAATTCTCTGAAAGCTTGAAGTCAGACAAGGAGAAGCAATGATGAAATTCGAGAGAATTCTAGGCGCGGCCCTGCTCTTTTGTGGAGTCGCGTTTCTGCCGCTGACTGGCTGCAAGGATACGGGAAAAGAGCAGCAGGCAATCACAGAACGGCCAGCGCCAGTCAAGGTTTCCGTTTCGGTTGCGCAGCAGGAAAAGGCCGGCCGACAGGTTGAGATAATGGGTTCCGTGCAAGCGGTAGAACAGGCCGAGATTTCGGCGAAAGTCAGCGGCAACATCATATCCCTGCCGGTTATTCTCGGCAGCAGGGTGAAAAAAGGCGACCTGCTGGCAGAAATCGATGCCGGCGAAATTTCCGCCCGGATGCGCCAGGCCAAGGCCCAACTCGAACAGACTCGGCGCAATCTTGAGCGGGAAAAAAGTCTGCTGAGGAAAAACGCAACCACCCCTGAGACCGTCAAATCCCTCGAAGACACACTGCGAATCGCTACTGCCGCCTCCGAAGAGGCAGCCACAATGCTGGCATACACTCGCATCCTTGCCCCTTTCTCAGGCCTAATAACCCACAAGCTGGCCAACATCGGTGATCTCGCCACTCCTGGTAAGCCCTTGATGAAACTGGAAAATGAGGATCGCCTCCAGGTCATCACCAATATCCCGGAATCGATGATCCTGAAAATTGCCGTTGGCGATCGCCTCTCCGTCTATGTCCCCCCCGCTGACCTGACAATCGAGGGCACCGTGGCAGAGGTTGCCCCCACTGCCGATAATGTCTCGAGAACAGCGCCGATAAAACTCGACATCCCTGCCGATCCGCGCCTGCGGTCCGGCCAATTCGCCCGTGTAGCCTTTTCAGGCGGACCTGCTGAAAGCATCACAGTGCCTGCATCAGCCCTGCTGTCTTTCGGACAGATGGAGAGCGTGTTCGTCGTCAAGGATGATGTCGCCCGTCTGCGTCTGGTGCGGAGCGGCCTCAAGGACAAGGGCCGGGCAGAAATCCTCTCGGGCCTTCAGGCCCAGGAAGTTGTGGTCGTGCAGGGCAACCGTCAGCTCATCGACGGCCAGTCCGTGATCATCGAATAGTGGCACCAACCTCTCTCCAAGAGATCTGACAATGACATCCCAGACAACACACAGCCCTGGTTTTGCAGGACGGTTGGCCTCAGCCTTCATCAATTCGAAACTGACCCCCTTGGGCATCATCGCCTCCATGCTGCTCGGCTTCCTGGCAATCGTCATGCTGCCACGCGAGGAAGAACCGCAGATCAAGGTGCCGATGATCGATGTCATGGTTTCCATGCCGGGCGCAACGCCGAAGGAGGTACAGGAGCGGTTGACCATCCCGATGGAGAAACTGCTCTATGAACTGCCGGGGGTCGAATATATCTATTCGACCTCGATGGCTGGCCAGACCCTTCTGGTGGTCCGCTTCTATGTCGGTGAAGACCTGGAGACCTCCATTGTCCGACTCAACCAGAAACTCGAGACCAATTTCGATCGCATCCCCCACTCGGTCTCAAGGCCGCTGATCAAGCCTCACACGATCGACGATGTGCCGATCCTCGCCCTGACCTTCCACGGCAAAAACTATGACCATTTCATGCTCCGCAGACTTGCCGCCCAGGTCGATGACAGCCTCAAAAGCATCAAGGACGTTGCCGAAACCAAACTTATCGGCGGTACCAGGCGACAACTGACAATCAGTTTCGATCCCCTATTGCTAGCCTCCCGCAATCTCACAGTGGCCGAAATCGCCCCGAAGATCCAGCAGGTCAACCTCCAATCCCATACCGGCAGTCTGATGGCCCTTGACCAGGAGATGCTGCTGCAGACTGGCACCTTTCTGACTTCAGCCGCCGAGATCGGTCGCGTGGTGGTCGGCGTGCATGCCGGTATCCCGGTCTATCTCGATGAAGTTGCAGAGATCAGGGATGGGCCGGAAGAACCGGAAAACTATGTCCTCTTCGGCAAAAGGGGGACACATGAACGTGAAGCGGCGGTCACCTTGTCGATAGCCAAGCGGCCTGGCGCCAACGCCGTGGCCGTGGTCCACGCGGTGCAAGCCAAAATCGACAGCCTCAAGGGGACATTGATCCCAGCCGATCTGACAGTCAGCGTCACCCGGGATTATGGCGAGACAGCCGCCGAAAAATCCAATGAACTGCTCTTGCATATGGGTATCGCAGTTTTCGGCGTGGCCATCCTCATCCTCTTTTTCCTCGGCTGGCGGGAGTCTCTCGTGGTCATGCTGGCCATTCCCTCGACCCTGGCCCTGACCCTGCTGGTCTTTTATCTCTATGGCTATACGCTCAACCGCATCACCCTCTTCGCCCTGATTTTTTCCATCGGCATCCTGGTAGATGACGCCATTGTGGTAGTGGAGAATATCGTCCGTCACCTGCGACTGCCCGGCAACAGTAGCAGACCTCCTCTGAAGGTGGCGATAGATGCGGTGATAGAAGTCGGCAATCCGACAATCCTCGCAACCTGGGCCGTTATTGCCGCTATCCTGCCGATGGCCTTTGTCGGCGGCCTGATGGGCCCGTATATGCGCCCCATCCCGATCGGATCGTCCGCCGCAATGGTGTTTTCGCTCATCATCGCCTTCACTGTCACTCCATGGGCCGCCGCCCGTCTGCTCAAAGCCCACAAGGGCAGTGGCCAGTCTCATGACGATGACCAGATGCCTGATGACTGGTTTACCCGGATCTACCATCGCATCATGGACCCGCTGCTCAGCCATGGCAGTTGGCGGGTGCTTTTCTTTGTCAGCATCATCACCCTGCTTCTTCTTGCCTGTTCGATGGTGTATCTTGGTCTGGTCAAGGTGAAAATGCTGCCTTTCGACAACAAGAGCGAATTCCAAGTCATCCTCAACATGCCTGAGGGTTCAACCCTGGAACAGACGACCAGGGTCGCCATGGAGATGGGCGACGCAGTGAGTGAAAACCACTACGTGGTTGACTATCAGGTTTATGCCGGCACCGCCTCGCCCTATAATTTCAATGGACTGGTACGCCATTATTTCCTCAGGACCGGGCCGGCCGTTGCCGATATCCAGGTCAATCTCCTGCCCAAGGGCGAACGCGACCTCCAGAGCCACGATATTGCCCAGCAACTGCGTCCCGCATTAGCTGCAATAGCGGCCAGATACGGTGCAGCCGTGGCGGTTGCCGAAGTCCCGCCAGGCCCGCCGGTACTTCAGACGCTGGTGGCCGAGATTTATGGCGCGGATGAGGAAGAAAGGCTTAAACTGGCCACCAAAGTCAAAGAGATCTTCGCTGCTACCGAAGGTGTCGTGGATATCGACTGGTTCCAGGAAAAAGATCGGACCCGGCAGATCCTCACCGTCGACAAGGAGAAGGCAGCCTTGAACGGTATCTCCGAGGGCCAGATCACACGTTCTCTTGAGATCGCTGTGCGCGGACTGTCTTTTGATCTTTTCCACATACCTGCCGACAAGGAAGAGATCAATATGGTCCTGGAACTGCCAATCGACTATCGAGCCAGGGTCGAGACGCTGCTCAATCTCACCCTGCGTCCCGATATATCTCCCGGAGCACCCCTCGTTCCACTGCGGGAACTGGTGCATATTTCCGAACAGGCTGTGGAGCAACCCCTGTACCGCAAGAATCTCAAACCGGTCACCTATGTAACCGGCGATGTTGCCGGCACAGTTGAAAGCCCGGTTTATGCCATCTTCGACATGAACAAACAAATCGATGCATTAAAGGCTTCAGATTTTGGCGGCAAGGGAGAGCACATCAAACTGTACAACCTCAGCCAGCCATTCTCGGATGCAGAACCGGCCATGAAATGGGACGGGGAATGGCATATCACCCTTGAGGTCTTCCGGGATCTGGGCCTGGCTTTCTGTGTGGTCATGATCCTGATCTACATGCTGATGGTCGGCTGGTTCAAGGATTACATCACGCCGCTGGTAGTGATGGCCGCCATCCCCTTCTCACTCATCGGGATCCTGCCGGCCCATTGGGGTTTCGGGGCCTTTTTCACCGCCACTTCAATGATCGGCTTTATGGCGGGGGCAGGTATCGTCGTCCAAAACTCGATCATCCTCGTCGACTTCATCGAATTGCGAGTGAGGGAGGGGCAGCCGCTGGCCAAGGCAGTAGTCGATGCCGGTGCCATCCGCTTCCGGCCGATGCTCCTCACAGCCCTGGCCGTGGTAGTGGGAGCTTCGGTCATCCTGGCAGACCCAATCTTCCAGGGGCTGGCTATCTCTCTGATGTTCGGCGAAATTGCCTCTCTACTCATCAGCCGGATGGCCGTTCCTGTACTTTATTTTATTCTGAAGAAGCATCAGCATCCTGAACTGTTGAATGCTCATGAGGCTCAGCTATCATGAATGAGAAACCGACTGTTTTTGATCCCTTTCAGGACCGTCTGAGCCGTGATATCCGCAACGATCTTTCCAGCACATTTTCCAAGGCACTAGCCGCAGGCGATCCGGCTCTGGTTGAAACTCTCGCGAAATCACTCCTGGCCAGAGATCTCAGCAGTTGCTACCGTGACTATATCCTCAGCCGGATCGACCGCTACCGCCGGGCATTCGACCTGATTCGAAAAAGTGACAGTGATGTTTTTCGGCAAGGTTTCATCCTTTGGGACCTGCAGCTCTTTTTTGAGGTCCATGAAGTTCTCGAGCATGCCTGGTATCACGCCCAGGGAGAAATAAAACTCCTGCTGCAGGCCCTGATCAGGGCAGCTGGAGTCTATATCAAGCTTGAATTCGGTTATAGCAGGCAGGCCGGAAAAATGGCAGAAAGGGCACTGCGGGTTCTGGAGAAAAACGCCGAGTTCCTGGGCAGGTATTTCCCACCGGAAGAATTTCTGAGCGCCCTCAGAACACTCGATCCCCATCCTCCGATCCTGTTGAAGGAACCGTCCTCGCTTTCAGAGCTGCAATAAAAAAGCCCCCGGGAGATGCTCTCCCGAGGGCTTGAAAAACTCGACTATTTCTGGAGCATCACTGCTGCAACGGACTCTCGACAATCGGTGGTTGCGGCTCGAAGGCGTCCTCCGGGACAGCAACCGGCTGCTGTTCCGGTACGGCTTCCTGTTGGGGAACAGGCGCTGCAACCTGACTGTCCACCGTTGATATGAGTTGGGGATCGATGGCGTTCATCTCCTGCTCCACCCTCTGGATATTGCTGAGAACCTTATCCGTAATATCGACCCTCGGATATTTTACCAGGATATCTTTCAGCAGTCGCCGGGACTCGATCAAAAGTTTCTTCTTGCTCTCGATATCACTCGTCTTGGTGAAGCGAATGAACAGATCCGCCGCCTTCCTTCTGTCATCCTTGGCCGCCAGGTCGGAGATTTCTTTGATTTTGGCCTCGGCCTTGGCCGCATAATCTGTTTCATTTATACCGTTAAATACGGAAATAGCCTCGTCATAGCGGCCAGCTTTAGCCAGCATCAAACCATTGTTCCATTTCTGATCGAGTTCCTGCAACTTAGTCATTTTGGTGGTCTCTAATTCAACAGCCTCGGCAAGAACCAGTTCGTCATTCTTGGCATTTAACAGATCCACCTGCAGATCGTTGACAATGTCAGTCCGCATACCTTTGATTTTAGCTGTCGCTTCCTGAAATTTTTTCTCTGCGGCAAGTTGATCGACCTCTGCCATAAAATCATTGAACCATTTCTCCGCTAATTCCTGAGACTCGATCCTTATTGCTTCGACATTGGCAAGAACAGGAGAACCTGGGTATGTCTTGATAAATTTTTCGGCATCCCAGACCACACGATAGCCATCCTGCGCCGGCATATATCCCAAGTAGTTGCGGACAAGACCGGAATATTCAGGCAGTTCAAGGCTGTCTTTCTGACCAGTGCCAAGAATAGCCAGATGCACCTTCGCCCAGTTGTCGACATTGGCCAAGTCCAGATAGTCTTTGGTGATTATCTCATATTGTTTTTGAGCCTCTACAAAATTTCCGGTTGCAACATAGAGGTCTGCCAGGGTCTTGCGCAAGGCAAGAGGATCGGCAGATTTTTCCTCAGACGCCGTCATCTGATCTACTATTCTCCGGTAAAATTCTGCAGCCTGCTCTTCCTTTTGCTGATATATCAAGGCTTCGGCATAGAGCATCTTGGTTTTCAGAGAGAATGAATCTCGTTGAATCTCAGGTAGCTGCGACCACAGAAGCTCCAAACCCTTATAATCCTGCTTGGCGGCAAGAGCGGCGATTTCCGCCTCCTGCGGCTGACCTGCGACTGGTTTAGCCTGCTGGCCGGCAGACGCCTGGGCCCCACTCAGCAGGCCCCCGCAATCACCCTCAAGGAACTGGATATCATCCTGCATCAGCAGCTGCATGCGGGAGCTGTACACACTGTTTTCAGCGACATTGCTGCTGTCACCGAGTACTACAGCGGTACGAAGAGTGTTGTAGCCATTGAGAATTTTCTGCAGATCCTGATAACATCCACCAAGCCTGGCAACTGCATCGGGGTCTAGCCCAGTGGTTGTGGCTGCGTTCTCCAGTTCATGCCATTGGGCGATCTTCCGATTGTATTCCGAGATCCGGCTATCAATGGCCTTCAGGGCCGGGGGTTTCATGGTGCCGGCGATCTCAGATTCAAGGGGATTCTCGGTGGACCCAGGCGCCTGCTGCTGTTCAAATGGCGACTTTCTGGCCTGATCGGGAATCTGCTCGCCGAAAGGACCGGTCGCGGCAGAACCCCGCTGTCCACTCATCTCGGCATCAACCGGAGTCGCCGGTTGTCTCTGGGCCTGGTAGCAGCCGTTAAGAGTAAAGAGAATACAGACAGCCATTACGTATATTGTTGATTTTTTCATAGGGTATTTCATTACAGGAAGTGTCAGTTGTTCTTCCCGATATGGAAACATCTCGGGAAGGGAAAAATGAACCGCAGCCTCTTCCCCATTTCATTGAATATCGGGAGCAGGCAGGAGATAGACGCTGTATTTACAATACACAACAAGCAGCATTCTACCACAGACGTTCTGGGCGTGCCAAGGCAAAGAGGCTTTTGCAAAGAATTCTTTGGGTGCTGTTAAAAAAAGGCCCGCTGGCCGAAATCATAAACTGGTCGGGGTTCCTTCCTCGCTCCGCCAGAAAGGTTGAAAATTCCTGCTCAGTACCGTTTCCCCGCCTTCCTCCTGCTGCCCGAAGGTCATGATGGAGGGCTGGGAGCGATTCTCATCAGGGACTATCTGGGCAGGGTTACTCAATATCCCACCCTGTTCTGCCTCTACGGCAAAATTGAACTGGCCAATATTGTCTCGTCTCAGAGGTACACTGCCGAAGGATACATTTGCGGCGTTCAATTTTCCGGCATAGTCTTTTTCCCTGATCAGCATTTCGACTATATCGATCCAGGCCGGCAAGGCTCCTGCTGCGCCGGTAATGCGGGTACTGCCGCGCTGCATCACCTTGTTGTCATCATAGCCGACATAGACGCCGACGGTATAGCCATCCTTGACGACCATACCGCCACCATCTTCAGCAAGCCCAGGAAGATACCCATAGAATGAGGCGTTGGTATACCTGTTGGCCGTGCCTGTCTTACCGAGAAGCGGGACAGCGTTGCCTTCAACGGAACGGGAGGATTTCTGCTGCTTTTTGCCGTCATCCAGCCTGATATCCTTGTCGGCCTGACGACCTGTACCGTATTTGACAACATTTTCAAGGATATGCCCGAGTACCAGGCTCGTCTTGGCATCAACTACAGTGCGGACCTGCTTGTGCGGCCGATAAAGGACTTCACCCGATGCCGACTCGATACGATCGAGGACTGCCAGCACATCCTTGTCCTCCTCATTCTCGTAGCCGAACGTGCTGACCTTGCCAGTCACAAGCCCCTCATAGATCCGGGTAGTCTCAAGAAGAGTCACCACATTGGCACCGAGAGGGAAGGAAAGAACGGGATCGAGCTTGCTGCTGACACCAAGTTCTCTGGCAAATTCAATCAGATACTGAAGTCCGACAAGAATCCGAAAGTCTTCGACCGAAGACAGCACCTCAAAACTATACGGAAGCTGCTGATTCAACAGCTGCAATTCTGTCTCGAGTTGTCGCTCAACCATATCATAAGCGGCAACCGACAATCGCCCTTTCAATCGTATGCCACCCAACAGTTTCTGCTGATCGTTCTTTTCGAGCGATAGAAGAACATTTTGAAACTCAGTTTTCGAAACCCGCTGGAGATTCGGTGAAACGGATGCGGCGTTATCGAAAATATATTCACCAGTTGCGGAATCATAATACAAACCCGTAGGGGAATATTCGCTAACCAATGAATCGGGTTCAAAAGAACCAAGGGCACTATCGAGTTGCAGGGTATAGGTTCGCAGTGCACTGCGTAGAGCGGAAAGGGCCAAATAGGATTCCGAGAGAATGGACTGCCGCAGGCTCAGCTCTTTCCGATCATTTCCTGAAGTTTCCACCCGTCCTGAGGCAAAATCCTGATACAGACGTTCGCGTATCTTTTCAAAGCCCATACCGTAATGGAGTTTTTTGAGAACATTGTATTCACGCTGCATGTCCTCGAAAATAAAATCTGCCTCAAGATTGCCGATAGCCGCGTTATAGGCGGCCTGCCTGAGCACGGAATCATTGATATGGATTCCGTGTTTGTCACGAATTCTGTTTCGATACGTCGGATACGGTTCCTCGTCGTTGCCGGTCTTGAGCGGTGCCAAGCCGAGGCGCTCGGCCACTTCCCGGAACTGGACCGGATTGAGATGATCGCAGAGGTGGGCAGCAAGCCAGACCGATGCCACATTTTCGGAATGCACTCCGGCCCAGTTCATTGAGACAGCCTCAAAGGGACTGATATGATCGGGTCGAGGAAAGTAAGGGGTTCCTTGAAAGAAAAACATATCACGTTTATTATTCAGGAGATCTGCACTGTTCCAGCCCAGTTGGAGGGCAGCAGCATAGACGAAAGGTTTGAAGGCGGACCCCATAGTCCGTCTGGCATAAACAGCCCGGTTGAAAAATCGGTTCTCCACCCCTCCGGCCATCGCTCTGATAGCTCCTTCTTTCAGAACAAGCGCGCCACCCTGGATATCAGGGAATTTTTCCAGATCAAGGATTGCCTTGCCATCGGCCTGCACATCTCTGACACTTACCCACACCCGATCACCGGTCTTCAATTGAGCAAGGAGTCGACCTTCGTCCTTCGCCGTCGGTTCAGACCAGAGATCCTGTGCCCACTTGACGCGGGATTCGACGACCCGGGCGATTCCTTTCTGATCTATGGTTCCTCGGCCTATTCGGTTGTCAAGAACCACATCGATTGCAAGACTGACACCCTTCCCAGCGATCTTGTCAATCACTCCGAACAGGAAGGCCCCCTCCTGTAGGATTCCATCTCCGGGATATTCGAGTTTTTTCAACTTTTTCTGGATATCATCATGCTCAAAACCAGCAAGTCGGACATCGAGCCGGGAGAGTTCTCGGCGCAGGGCATACAATGCCTCATCCTGCAGATTCTTATCGATCGTCGTTATCACCCTGACGCCAGAGGTCGCCACATTGGAGATACCATGCACGGCAAGTGCCCCCTGGACCTCCGAGGAAGAGACTGCGTCTTTTACCATCTCCATAGCATAATCCAGTGAATATCCGACTTTACCCTGATTGAATGGGATATCGGCGCTTCTCGCTTGTTTATGCGTCGATTCGTTGATCAGTCCGATCTCGAGCATCTTGTCGAGCACATAATTCTTTCGTATCTCTGCCTGGTGCCTGGCTTCAACCGCGGCTTCGTCCGTCTTTTTGATAAATGGATTGTAAAAATTTGGCCTTTTTACACTGCCGGCGATAAAGGCACACTCAACGAGGGTCAATTCCTCCGGTTTTTTATCGAAATAATATCGTGCGGCAACACCAAGACCATGACCATTGCCACTAACGAAAAACTGATTGGCATAGAACTCGAAGATTTTTTCCTTCGGATAGTGGTACTCGAGTCTAAGGGCAAAAAGCAGTTCTTTCAGTTTTTCTTCAAGAGAACGATCCGTCCTTTTGAAAAGATTCTTGGCTGTCTGCTGGGTGAGACTACTTCCTCCCTGAACTACTTTGCCGGCCTGGACATTTTTTATAGCCGCACGAACAATGCCGACAGCATCAAAACCGATATGCGAAAAAAAACGGTTGTCCTCGGCAGCAACAAGGGCATAGACAAAAGCTTGCGGAATTTGATCATAATCGACATATTGGCGATGCGCGCTGTCAAAGAAAACACCTAGTTTGGTCACTCCGTCGCTATAATAGACGAAACTCTCTTTACTCAGGATTTTCTTAATATTCTCAAGCTGTATCTCTTCTCCAGGGTGCAGCACCACCATGTAATACAGGGAGGCGGCTAAAATTCCCCCGCAGCTGAGAAACAGGGTCAGAAGGAGATAGAAAACCTTTTTTAACATGATAAATTCTCAGGATTCCGCCCTTGGCGGAGCTAAAAAAATACTATAAAAAAGCATCGGAGAAGAGTTCCCGAGCTCATAATTTCTTGCAATTCTTGAACACATCGGTTTTAACTACTCTAACGTTTTTGTAATGCACACAGAAGATGTGTAATGTACATGGTTACTTAAGATATCTCAATAAGCTTTTGGGCGGGAGATGTACCCGACATCCTCCTTCGAAAAAAGCTGTAGACACACGGAAATGCTCATGTTCTACAACTTTCCCAGACATTTCTCGCTGATACTTACAATCCTCCTTTTGTTTTTTCTCTCCGGTTGTGCCGGGGAAAGTCGTTTCAATCAGATCAACAATTCCTCCGAATCAGCCGACACTCAAGATTCATCCTCTACAGAGGACCCTGATCTTGGTCTTGAGAGTGCTGAACCACAAAGCAGCCTTGAACAGGAACTGGCTGCCCTACGCCAGACAGGCATGTGGGACGGCAACTCTTCTCCGATTACCAAGAGGGATCTGGAAAACACTCAATTTGCCTTTCCGGTGGTGCTCAACAATCAGGTCCAGATGTACCTGAACTTGTTTCAGACCAAACAGCGGAAAACTTTCACCAGCTGGCTCTCCCGTTCTTCCATTTACCTGCCCCTGATGAAAAAGGAATTGAAAAACGCTGGATTACCTGAAGAGTTGGTGTATCTCTCGATGATAGAGAGCGGCTACAACCAGCGTGCCTGTTCCTCCGCCAATGCCGTAGGACTTTGGCAGTTCATGGACGCCACCGGTCGCGAGCACAACCTTGATATAAATAAATATGTCGATGAGCGGCGAGATGCAGAAAAATCCACCAAGGCAGCCGTCGCTTTTCTCTCAGAATTATATGCTGAATTCGGTGACTGGCATCTTGCAGTCGCGGCCTACAATGCAGGTCCGGGTAAGATCCGCAAGGGCTTGGATAAATACGGCGTGTCGAATTTCTGGGCCTTGGCTCAAGAGGATTACCTTGCCCTCGAAACCAAACGTTATGTGCCAAAGCTTATTGCTGCCATGATCCTCGCCAAAAACCCGGAAAAATATGGGTTTACCGACACCGAATACAAACGCTCACTTGAATATACAACATTGAAGGTTCCAGCGGGACTGAGTCTTGATGCCTTGGCCCTGGCATGCAATACCTCGGTGAAAGAGGTCAAATTTCTTAACCAGGAACTCCGCGAAGGCAAGACTCCGCCAAACCAGCCTCACTATGTGGCCAAAATCCCTGTAGGCACAGAAGAAATCGCCAGCAAGAATATGAGCCGCCTGCACAGTGTGGTTTCAACCGGATATAAATCACACAAAATCAAACGCGGTGAAACCCTGGCTACAATCTGCAACATGTACGGATTAAATAGGACTACTCTCCTGAAAGTCAACAACCTCAGGAGTAGTCGCCTGTCGCGGGGGCAATATCTCCGGATACCTTATAACACAGTCAGCTACCAGCTGCTGCCAGAAGGCAGTAGAATCGCCCAGATTCCACACAAGAACAATCTTGTCTTGCACAAAATCCGCTCTGGAGAAAATATCACGCAGATAGCAAAAAAGTACAATGTCTCTCCCGCAAGGATCATGGCTTGGAACAATCTCGGCAACGCACACAAGATAAACGTTGGTCAGCAACTCGCGCTCTATCCTGAGAACAAAGCGACAATGACAGTATCAGAAATCGTCGTCGCCTCAAGCGAAATTGAGGATATGCCTGCAGTAGCCTCATCTGCAAAAAGAAGCACCCAGAAATCCCCGCCGCTACTGACCGCGACCAAAAAGAAAGATATGCGGCTTGTTCAAGAACGGAAACCGATTGAGACTGCTTCACTGCAAGCCTCTCAGAAATCCAAGCCCACCGTTGACAACCAGGTTTCCGCCACCCGCATAAAAACCATAGTCGCTCTAGACATACAGAAAAGCAGACAGAAAGTCTCATCAACACGCCAGAAAACCATAACCGCAGCAGGCGGGGCAACCAAGAAAAAATTATCCACCACTGTCGCCGCAAACGACAGGGATTTCAAAGTGTATAAAGTCCAGAATGGAGATACCCTCTGGACTATTTCTAAAAAGTTCAAAACCTCTCTGATCTTGATAAAACAATGGAACAACATAAAATCTGACGTTTTGCAGCCAGGAAGGCAGCTCAAATTGAAAAAGGTCTGATTGGGCAGCACTCCCATCGTTGAATTCTGTTTTGTCGATCACTTCATGCCACTGCACAACGGACATCCACTTCGAATCCAGAAAAGCCCAGGTATCTCCTCCCCCCGCGTCTGAATATCTGATCTCCCCGTCCATTGAAGTACACTGGGTAAAAGAAATTTCATTCACGCAGCGTTTGTAACACTTACTATGATCACTTGTATACCAACAGCAAATTCATATGGACCCGATGTCCATATGTTCAGGCATGCTGAGCGCACTATCATCCTGGTCGGCACTGCACATATTTCCCAGGAATCAGTCGAGTTGGTACGCCTTGTCATTGAGCAGGAGAAACCAGATCGTGTCTGCCTGGAACTCGACGATAAGCGCTTCCAGGCCCTGACCCAGAAAGAGCGCTGGCAGTCAGTTGATCTCAAGGAAATTCTACGCAAAAAGCAGCTCTCGACTCTTCTGATAACCCTACTGATGACTTCCTATCAGAAGAAACTTGGTGGCAAGCTAGGTGTAATTCCCGGGGCGGAACTTTTGGCAGCAGCCGAGACCGCCAGGATGAAACAAATACCCATATCGCTCTGTGATCGGGACATCCGGATTACCTTGCGCAGGGCCTGGAAATCAACCTCTTTGTGGGAAAAGGGGGTTATTCTCTCCTCACTTTTTGTCAGTCTCTTCGACGATACAGAAATCAGTGAAGAAAAGCTTACCGAACTGAAAAGAAAAGATGTGCTCAGCCAACTCATGGAAGAATTGGGAGAGTCTCTTCCCGACCTCAAGCGTGTGTTGATAGATGAACGCGATATCTTTATTGCCGAAAAAATTAAAACCTCGCCTGGGAATAAGCTCGTTGCTATTGTCGGCGCCGGTCATATTGAAGGAATTATTAACTCATTCAATATAGACAACGACTCGTTACTGCAAGATATAACAGTGATTCCACCTGTCTCGAAAACCTGGAAACTGGCTGGTTGGGTCATTCCTTTGACCATTATCGGCGCACTCGCTGCGATTGGCATACAAAAGGGTGCGTCAGTTGCCGGAGACTATCTTTTATTCTGGATACTGGCAAACGGTATTCCGGCAGCCTGTGGGGCCATGCTCGCATTGGCCCACCCCTATACAACCCTTGGCGCTTTTACCGCTGCCCCCTTCACCAGCCTGAGCCCTTTGATCGGCGCAGGTCAAGTGACAGCGCTGATTCAGGTATTGAAACGACCACCAGTGGTCAGAGAATTCGAAAATGCCAGCTCAGATATGTCGACGATCAAGGGTTGGTGGTCCAATAAGCTTCTCCGGGTAATCCTGGTATTCCTACTCACAACGCTTGGGTCAGCCCTCGGAACCTGGGTTGGCGGCTACCGGATACTTAACAATCTCATCAGTTGAAAACCATGCGACATCGGTACTTTCAATTCACCAGCAACTCATTTTCCCACGATATACTCCCATGACTGAAAAAATCGAACCAACGGAACACCTTCTCAATGGACGCCAGAAAAAATTCCTCAAAGGCTTGGCCCATAGCCTCTCTCCGGTTATTCTGATCGGTAAGGAAGGCATCACGGAAGGACTCATCGCCGCTACTGAACTTGAACTTCTGCGACATGAATTGATCAAGGTAAAAATAGGCAACAACAGCGGCCTTGAAAAAAATGAGACGGCAATAATTTTGTCCGAGGCGACGCACAGCAGTCTCGTGCAGTTGATTGGTAAAACTCTGCTGCTCTACAGGAAAAACCCCAAGCGCCCCAAGGAAGAACGTATAGTCCTGCCCAAGATTTGAGAAAAAAAACTAGTCCTGCTGCCAAGTGCACACTGAAGACAATATTGCCTGTCAAACAGTCCTTTATTCACGAGATCCGGCAATACGCCGGATCATTCCTTGGAAAATAATATGGTGAACGGGCACAAGGGCATACCAGTAGATCCTTCCCCATAATCCACGGGGTCTGAATGTCGCTTTTTGATGCAGCACATTGCGGTCGTCGATCCTGAATTCAAGCCAGGCCTCACCTGGAAGTTTCATTTCGGCAAAGAGCAGCAACCGCCGACCAGGCCGGTCTGCCAGCAGTACCCGCCAGAAGTCCAGGGACTCTCCAGCGTGAAGTGCTACTGCGCTGGTCCGCCCCCGCCTGAGTCCAACCCCTCCGAATACTTTGTCGAGAAATCCTCGAAGGCGCCAGAGCCAGTTCAGATAATACCAGCCTCTCTCTCCGCCGATTTCCCATATCCGCTCCATGACCGCCTCCGGATCCTCAACTGAAACAGACCTTCTATCATGAAGACAACCATATTCTGGAACTTGGATATAATCCGACAATTGGATGCTCAATCGCCCACTGACTAAGGAATCCTTCCAACTGGATAACAGGGTATTCTGTTCAATAGCATCGAAAGCTGCCCGTATCGCCATCGAATAGCTCTTGGGTTTGAGATCGAGAATCTTCATTATCTCATTATCCCTGCAGATTACCTCAACCTTCATGCTGCTTACCAGATTCTGGGCCAGGGTAAATGAGGTGGAGGTAATAAAATACAACCAGTATGATGACAGCCTCGGCGTCATAACCGGCACAGTCCAAATCGCTCTTTTCAAGCCTCGGGCGGCAGAATAGCCGTGAAGCATCTCTTTATATGTCATGATATCCGGTCCACCGATATCAAAACTGCGGTTATAGGTTTCTTCTTTTTTCAAACAACGCAACAAAAGCTCTATGACGTCACCAATGCCGATTGGTTGACAACGGGTGTTCAACCAGGCTGGCGCAATCATGATGGGCAGCTTTTCGACGAGATCTCTGATAATTTCAAACGAGGCACTGCCGGATCCAACGATAATGCCAGCCCTTAAGGTTGTCAGGCAGAACCGACCGGTAGACAGAACATCTTCCACATTTTTTCTGGAGGCTAGATGCCGTGAAAGATTATCCTCATTGGCGATCCCACTCAGATAGACAACCTGGCAGACATTGAGCTCTTCCATCCGGTCCCGGAAATTCACCGCAGAGGCATGTTCCATCTCGTCGAATTTCTGGCTGGACGACATCGAATGTACAAGATAGTAGGCACACTCAATTCCCGCTGGAATGAGGTCCAGTGAGGCTTTGTCGAGAAAATCAACTTCAACGGCCTCGACCTTGTCTTGAATTCCCTGTGGCGCTGTGAATCTACTTCGATCCCGGACACAGCAGATGACTTCATGACCATCGGCAATTAATCTTGGCAAAAGCCTCTTACCGATATAGCCTGTCGCTCCTGTAAGTAAAATCTTCAACGCACCCTCCACTGTTTTTTCTACAGCAACCCACGAATCTGCAAGCAATCAGCACTTCCCCATCGTATCCGGGCAATAAACTAATCATCTTTTTGAGAAAGAATTAAAAAGAAAGAAATCTATTTCATTTCTGACACAGAATGTGTTGAAAGCCTTTCCAGGCTGGTGTCCAGAAATGATACGCAGAAAACGTAGGCATCATTCAG
>JAIFKM010000100.1 GCA_020049575.1 Desulfobulbaceae bacterium | reverse complement strand
AATTTCATCGAGCTGTGAAAAAAGGGAATTCTGCGTTGCTGCAGGAGATTGAGGCCGGATTTGCCTTGTTTTCTGCCAAGGAATTGCAGCAGATAGAGGGGAAATGGCACGGAATTTCGCAGTCTATCCCCACGAAGTATATTCTGTTCTTCATAGGCACGCTCTGTTTTCTGATTCTTGTCCTCGTCCTCTGGAATCGTGCACTCAAGTCAGCTGTCGAAAAGCGTACGCGAGAGCTGGAAACCAGTGAGCAGCGTTACCGCTATCTTTTTAACGCTGAATCCGATGCCATCCTTGTCATTGATGTCGAAACCCTCACTCTTGTAGAGGTTAATGAGGCAGCCGTCGATCTCTACGGTTACAGTCTTCAGGAACTCCTCTCCCTACACGCCATCGATCTGTCTTCTGAGCCGGAGGAGACAAGGCAGCAGATAATCAGCAGAGATGGCCGAACTCGGATTCCTTTGCGTTATCATCGAAAAAAGGACGGCACAGTGTTCCCGGTAGAGATCTCGGCAAGTTTTTTTGAACTCGACGGCAAACGACTGCTCCTTGCAGCTATGCGGGATATCTCCGAACGCCTGCGCGTTGAGGAAGCCTTGCGTGAAAGCCGCCTCTTTCTCAACGATCTCATCGAGAACAGTGGGGCACTCATTTTCGTCAAAGACATTGAAGGACGTTATGAACTAATCAACCGCAAATGGGAGGAAGTCACCGGTCTGCGGCGCGAAGAAGTTCTTGGTCGAACTGATTTGGCAGTGTTCCCCGGTCCTGTGGGCGAACAATTCCGAAGCAATGATCTCAAAGTGATTGATTCCGGTGAAATGCAGGAATGGGAGGAAACCCTCGAAGGCGAAAACGGCAGGCGGTTTTTCCTGTCGATTAAATTTCCACGACGCAACGAGAACGGAGATATTGTCGGTATCTGCGGTATGACGACCGAGATCACCGAGCGCAAGCAGGCGGAGGACGAACGGGAAAGGCTCCTTGAGCAGCTATCACAGTCCAGGAAAATGGAATCCATTGGTCGCCTGGCTGGAGGTGTCGCCCATGATTTCAATAATATGCTTGGGGTTATCCTCGGGCATACCGAACTGGCACTGTTGAACGTCCCCTCGTCAGAACAGGTGTACGGGAATTTGAAGGAGATCGAAAAAGCGGCCCAGCGATCGGCCGATCTGACCCGGCAACTGCTGGCATTTGCCCGCAAGCAGACAGTCATGCCAAAAGTTCTGGATCTTAACGAGACGGTTTTAGGTATGCTCCCCATGCTGCGGCGGTTGATGGGTGAAAATATTGATCTCGTCTGGTCTCCTTCTGACGATCTCTGGCCGCTGAAGATAGATCCGACCCAGGTTGATCAGATCCTTGCCAATCTCTGCGCCAATGCCCGGGACTCTATCATCAACATCGGCAAGGTAATGATAAGAACTGAGAATGACACGATTACGCAGGCATTCTGCGTGGCCCATGAAGGCTGTATGGCCGGCGATTTTGTCATCCTCTCAGTTACGGACAACGGTTGCGGAATGGCCAGGGAAACCCTGCCACTGCTGTTCGAGCCATTTTATACCACCAAAGAGATCGGCAAAGGAACGGGACTTGGTTTGGCAACTGTCTACGGTATCGTGCAGCAGAACAGGGGCTTTATTATGGTCGACAGTGAGCTCGGCAAAGGCACCAGTTTCCGGATATATCTCCCTCGGCATGTTGACCAGGAGAACGATAACGTCGGGATTGGTGAAGGCTACAGCCTGCCGTTGGGCCAGGAGACCATTCTGCTCGTGGAAGATGAACAAGCTGTTCTGGAAATGGCAACCCAGATGCTGCGGAAAATCGGTTACAGGGTGTTGGTCGCTGAATCCCCCTCGGCTGCTGTCAGTCTGGCACACAAACATATGGGTGAGATCGATCTGCTGATTACCGATGTCATTATGCCTGAGATGAACGGCTGGGAACTTTCAAAAATACTGCTTGAAATTCAGCCAGGTATGAAAAGAATCTTTACCTCGGGATACACGGTGGATGCCATTGCCCAGCACAATGTGCTTGAAGAGGGCGTATCTTTCATCCAGAAGCCTTTCACCATATTGGAACTTTCAGCGAAAGTTCGCAGAACCATACAACAGGGAAAAGAACTCAATTGAAAAGACACACGGCGGCTATACAGACAATTTTGCTCTGTACTGGAAGAATCCAAATACTCTGTGCTGAAATGTCCGGACAAACTATGGAAACCTTGAGCGGAAAAAAGAATGACTGAAAAGCCGTTATACGAAGAACTCGTTGCCCAGATTGCCAGCCTGAAGCAGGAGATCCTTGCGACCCGGCAGTTCGAGGAGACCGAACTCGCCGCGAGCGAAGAAAAATATCAGATCATCTTCGAGCAGGCGGCGGTCGGGATTGTCCATTGCAACCGGGATGGCAGTTTCGTGAAGGTGAATGAAAGGTTCTGTCAATTCGTCGGCTATCCCCGGGAAGAGCTTCTGCGTTTGAGTTTTGGGGGTATCACCTTCCCTGATGATCGTCCTGCCGATCTTGCCAGCATCAACAGGCTGCTGTCCGGAGAAATTAACCAATTTTCCAGGGATAAACGGTATGTCCGCAAAGACGGGAAGATAATTTGGGGCCATGTGACTGTTTCGCTTATGTCCGGCGGAGTCGGTCGACCAAGTTTCCTGTTGGCCTTCATCAATGATATCACGGAGCGTCGGCTGGCCGAGGAGGCCCTGCGCGAGAGTGAACACAGGCACCGGGTGATTTTTGAAAATTCACCGTTGGGCATGATCAGATTTGATGCCGAGGGGACTATTCTCGACTGCAATGATAAGTTTATCTCTCTCATGGGTTCTACTCGGCAGAAACTCATCGGTTTTAACACTGCCCGCCAGAGCAGTCCGAAGATGCAGGAGGTGATAAAAAAAGCACTGGCCGGTGAGAGTTCGGTGTATGAAGACAGCTATACCTCGGTGACCGGCAGCAAGGCCACCTACCTGCGGGTTGTTTTCAATCCGGTGACACCAGGCCTATCTCCCTCGCCGGTAATTGCCACACTCGAAGATGTAACCCAGCGCCGGCTGGCTGAAGAGGTTGCGACGCGCCGTATCCTGGCATTAACGCAACCCATCGAGGACGCCTCGGGTATCGCCTTCGAGGATCTGTTCAATCTCGATGATATTCAGCAGTTGCAGGATGAGTTTGCGAGAGCGACGGGGGTCGCCTCGATCATCACCAGAACGGATGGCACACCTCTTACAAGGCCGAGCAATTTCTGCCGATTGTGCAGTGATATCATACGCAAAACTGAGAAGGGTTTGTTGAACTGTTGTGCTTCCGATGCAGCAATAGGCAGGCTTTCGACCGATGGGCCGATCATCCAGCCATGTTTGAGCGGAGGCTTGTGGGACGCCGGTGCGGGAATATCTGTTGGGGGACATCATGTCGCCGCTTGGCTGATCGGCCAGGTGCGTGACGAGACCCAGTCCGAGGAAATGATGCGTCAGTATGCAAGGCAGATAGGAGCCGACGAAGAGGAGATGGTCAAGGCCTTTTGCGAAGTTCCGGCCATGTCGCGCGATCATTTTCAGGAGATAGCCTGTGCGCTTTTTACCTTGGCCAACCGGTTGTCCGCCACTGCGTACCAGAATGTGCAGCAGGCCCGTTTTATCACCGAAATCAAGGAAGCCCAGGAAAAGCTCAAAAAGAGCGAGAACCAGCTGCGCTTTGCACTCGAGGGGGCAAATGACGGTCTCTGGGATGCCAATCTGCAGACCGGGGAGGTGTTCTTCAGCCGGCGCAGCTATGAGATCCTCGGCTATTCACTGGATGAGATGGCCGGTGTTATCATGGATTGGAAGGCGCTGGTGCACCCTGAAGATTTCGGCATTACCTGGGGACAGCTTGTTGCCCATTTTAAAAAGCAGAGCCCGATTTTAAACCTCGAGAATCGTCTGCGCATGAAAGATGGTGACTGGAAATGGGTTCTGATCCGTGGCAAGGTTGTTGAATGGGGAGAAGATGACCGGGCTCTTCGTCTGACTGGAACACTCACCGACATCAGTGATCGTAAAAAGATCGAAAAGACCCAGATGTTTCTCCTTGAATGCGATCGTTCTCCCTCGGAAGAGGATCTCTTCAAGGTGCTGGCTCGATATTTGGCGGAGATTCTCGTGGTGGACTATGTCTGCATCGACCGTCTTGAAGGGAATAATCAGTCGGCCAGGACAGTTGCCATCTACTATGATGGCCACTTTGAGGACAATGTCACCTATACCCTGAAGGATACCCCTTGCGGAAAAGTTATTGAGGAATCGGTGTGTTGTTTTGCCAAAGATGTTCGGAATCTGTTCCCGGCTGATGTCGTGCTGCAGGAGATGGCGGCTGAGAGCTATATCGGCACGACCCTCTGGGATTCGCAGGGTAAGGCAATCGGTCTGATCGCAGCTATTGGCCGTAAACCTCTGGAGCAAACCGGGCTGGCTGAATCCATTCTGAAAATTGTCTCAATCCGGGTGGCAGCGGAATTGATCCGCAGGGAGGCCGAGGCTGAAAAGGCCCTACTGCAATCCCAACTCATGCAGGCCCAGAAGATGGAGTCCGTCGGCCGCCTGGCCGGCGGTGTGGCCCATGATTTCAATAATATGCTGGGGGTAATCCTTGGTCATGTGGAGATGGCCCAGGATCAGGTTGGTCCGTCCGACCCTCTTTTTGATGACCTCAATGAGGTGAAAAAAGCTGCCCAACGCTCCGCGGATCTCACTCGGCAGTTGCTGGCCTTTGCCCGTAAACAGACGGTCTCACCAAAAATAATCGACCTGAACGAGACGGTGGAAGGGCTGCTCAAGATGCTCAGGCGGCTTATCGGTGAGGATATCGATCTTGCCTGGCTGCCGGGAAAAGGACTATGGCAGGTGAAAATTGACCCGGCTCAGTTGGACCAGATCCTCGCCAATCTGGCAGTAAACGCCCGCGATGCCATTGAAGGAATCGGCAAAATCAGCATCGAAACCGACAACTTCAGGATCGATACTGAATATTGCCTCGACCACGTGGGCTTTGTGCCGGGAAACTATGTCATGTTGGCCATACGTGACGATGGCTGCGGCATGGATTCAGAGACACGAGAGCATATCTTTGAACCATTTTTCACTACTAAAGACATCGGCCAGGGCACCGGACTCGGGCTCGCCACTATTTATGGAATCGTCAAGCAGAACGGCGGCTTCATCAATGTCTACAGTGAGCCCGGAAGAGGAACGACATTCAGGATCTACCTGCCGCAATATAGAGGCAGAGCTACGGTGATTGACAGAGAGGGCCCGGCAGAGATTGCCCCGCGGGGGCAGGAAACAATCCTTATGGTGGAAGATGAGCCTTCGATATTGCACCTGGGAAAACGAATGCTGGAGAAACTGGGGTATCGGGTTCTGGCGGCTGGTTCTCCGGGAGAGGCACTGCGGTTGGCGGAAGAGAACCCGGGGGAAATTCATCTCCTGCTGACCGATGTAGTCATGCCGGAGATGAACGGCCGCGATTTGGCGAGGCGTCTGCTTTCACTCTATCCCGATCTCAAACGGCTGTTCATGTCTGGTTACACGGCCAATGTCATTGCCCATCACGGCGTACTCGACGAAGGGGTGCATTTCATTCAGAAGCCCTTTTCCAAGACGGAACTCTCGGTAAAGGTGCGGGAAGCGCTTGAGGTGGGATAGAAAAGTTCTCAAGCACTTCCGGCCTACATGATATCGCCTTCAGTCCAAGGGCCGGGCCTGCGGGGTGCGCTGAAAAGCGGCCCAGTCAAAACCTTGCTCTGCCGCCTGGTCAAGCAAGGCTGCAATGGTCGTTTCATCGAGCAATGGCTTTCGCGACAGGATCCAGGCATATTTCCTTCTTGGCTCACCGACCAGAACCCATTGATATCCTGGGTCAAGCGCGAGCACCCAATAGTCAC
>JAIFKM010000184.1 GCA_020049575.1 Desulfobulbaceae bacterium | reverse complement strand
GGGCAACAGGAATCAGTACTATGGAATGTTGACCGGCAAAAATTACCATCAGATTAGGATATAATGAGGAATCCCTTGTGTGGAACAAGCAGAGGGGATAAGAAGGCGGGTTGGTTTCAAGTTGCAACATCCATGAAAAGACATGGTATGATACGGTATTTGTATTGATGAAAGGATAAGCCTGATATAGTGGGGCTATATCGCATCCAGGTTGGAATAGCTTGGTCCGGCGACCTTTTATGGAACTGCTGAGAAGCTTTTGATGGGCGGAACCTTGACAATCAGTGCTGGTATTGCAGATAATCAATAATCATGATTATCTGCTTCTAAGGTTTGATTGTTCATCAGGGGGAACAATGGAAAACTTCAATCTGCACTTCGATGCTCTGAACCGACTTGCTTTCATCAGTTATCATGATACTGTCGATTATTTGACCCTGATGAAAAGCCTGAAAGCCATGTTTGCACTAAACATGCCGGAACGTGCTGGGATCGTCCTGGATTTCAGCGATGTGAAATCCTTCATCGTCGGCTATTCACAGATTAGGAATTTCCGTTTCAGTCTCAGGTTGACACTTGCACCGGAGGCGTTGAGCAGGATTGCCGTCATCGACGATCCGAAATCTTTCTGGGGCAGGATTATCTGTTCCTCCACGCCGCTCATCGAAACTGAGCAGCAGCTTCCCGATATGCGTTGTTTTGAGCCCGGCCAGTGGGCCGAAGCCCGGCACTGGGTGTGAGAGGCGGCTGTTCATGTAACGACAGCAGATGTCTGAGTATCATTACGGGAGAGGGGCTCATGGAGCGGATTGTCGCCAAATTCGGCGGGTCAAGCGTGGCCAACGCCAGTCAAATCAGAAAACTCGCCGCGATCATCGACGGCGATCCACGACGGAGTATCGTGGTGGTTTCGGCCCCAGGCAAACGCCATGGAGGTGAAAGCAAACTCACCGACCTACTCTACCTCTGCCAGGACATGGCGGCGATGGCCACCGCCATCACCGAACCGTTCGGTCTCATCCGTGGCCGCTATGCTGAGATCGTCGTTGAGCTTGGCCTTGACCCGGCTGTGCTGGCCGACATCGACCGGTTCGGTGATGAGCTGGTCGCCGGCTGCTCTGCCGATTACGCGGCCTCCCGCGGCGAATATTTCTCGGCCCGGCTGGTAGCCGAATTCCTGGGTGCGGAGTTCATTGATCCGGCTCAATACATCCTCATCCGGGCCAATGGCACAATTGCGCCTGAAAGCTATGAGCTGCTCGGCGCCCGTCTGGCCGAAACATCAAAACGCTATGTGATGGCAGGCTTTTACGGCCGTAACCGACACGGCGAGGTCAAAACCTTTTCCCGCGGCGGCTCGGATATCTCCGGGGCCATAGCCGCCCGGGCCGCTGGGGCGATGCTCTACGAGAACTGGACTGACACCTCCGGCATTTTGATGGCCGACCCCCGCATCATCGATAGTCCCCGACCGATAGCCGAGATCAGCTTTCGGGAGATCCGGGAGATGGCCTATATGGGCGCTTCGGTCTTTCATGACGAGGCCATCCTGCCGGTGCGGGAAGCGGGAATTCCTATCCGGATCAAGAACACCAACCGGCCGGATGAGCCCGGCACCCTCATCACTCCGAGTCTTAGCGCCGCTACGGTCGCGACCACTGAGATAGCCGGTATCGCAGGGAAAAAAGGTTTTTCGATGATCTCGCTGGAGAAGTCGCTGATGAACCGGCAGATTGGTTTTGTCTATCGGCTTCTTGGCATTTTGAACGAACAGGGGGTAAGCTTTGAACAGTGCCCCTCGTCGATCGATTCGGTAAGTGTGATCATCGAGGACGATAAGCTTGGCGGCCTCGACGATGTGCTGCTCGAGCAGATCAGCCGACAACTGGAGCCGGACAGCATCTCCATCGAGAAGGACTTGGCGTTGGTCGCGGTGGTGGGCGAAGGTATGGTCCGCACGGTCGGTATGTCCGGCAAGATTTTTGGCGCACTGGGCAGGGCCGGCATCAATGTACGGGTGATCAATCAGGGCGCCTCGGAGATGAACATCATTATCGGGGTGAGTGGCGCAGATTACGAAGCGACGGTGCGGACGATCTATCAGGCTTTTATCGGCGACTGATCGGTCGGCGATGCAGTGCTAACTTTTACCGGATATCAGGCATGACCAACGATATCACTGAGAAAATCTACGCCGATATACCCTAGGAGCGGCTTTATCACTCTGCCTATTTCAACGGGCCAACGGCAACCTGCTCAGCCTGTGGCTGGGCTACAGTCGCCTCGGCAAGAAGTGCTATGTAATCGCTTTATTCGGGCTTCCTAAAAAGAACCTTTCAAGCTACAGGTATGGCATTTTTCGCCAACAACTCAAACAACAGGAGGTGTACTATGAAAGTATCCTAGGTAGTCGATTTTCATCTGCAGTATCACCAGGCCAACTCCAAAAAAAATACCGTCAAGACCTGTGAGTTCGTCCTCAATCGTTTCACCTCGAGATGACATGTAAACTTGGGGAAAGGGTTGATTATGATGAGGTTTGGTCTGGCAATCTTGAGATATTGATCCCAAGAAAAAATCTCTAACGTTGATGATGCCGAGGGTGAAATGTACTTTGGTTGGGCTATTATGGTCTCAAATCTCCTCCATCAAGCATCGTCCTAATCAAGGCGGCGATATCTTTTTTGGCCAGAGGTTTCATGGCGAATCCTTTAATGCCGAGAGATCTGGCATTTTCTTTAGACATAAGGCTGCTGTAGCCGGTACAGAGGATGATTGGCAAATCCGGCCGGATCTGCAGCATCCGCCGGGCCAGATCGCTGCCAGTCATGCCAGGCATTGTCTGGTCAGTGATCACCAGGTCGAAGTCCTGCGGCTGATTCTGGAAAGTGGTGAGAGCCTCAATACTGTTTTTCCTGGCGGTAACCTGGTAACCGAGTCGCTCGAGCATATTCTTGCCCATTTCAGCCAATATTGCCTCATCGTCAATGAAGAGAATATGTTCGCTGCCTCGTTGAACATAGCCCTCCACTTGCTCATCGAGCAGGGCACTATCGTCAACGACTGGCAGGTACACCTGGAAAACTGTGCCTCCTCCGGGCTTGCTCTGGCATGAGATGGATCCGCCGTAGCTCATTGCAATCCCGTAGATAATGGCTAGGCCCATGCCAGTCCCTTTGCCCACTTCCTTCGTGGTGAAATAGGGCTCAAATATCCTCTCCCTGATCTCCGGCGCAATCCCCGAGCCGGTGTCGCCCACGGTCAACTCCACGAATTTCCCCGGCTGCATATAGGGCATATTTAGGAGATCTTCCCGTGATAAGACTTTATTTTTCAAGGAGATTGACAGGATGCCGCCAGACTCTTCCATGGCATGGAAAGCATTGGTGCAGAGGTTCATGACTATCTGGTGGATCTGGGTCGGATCGACCAGAACAAAGCCAGCCTTTTGGTCAATATCCTGTTCGATGGCAATGGTTGCAGGCAGTGAAGAGCGCAGCAAGTTACTTGCTTCTCTGATAATTACACCAGGTTGCAGTGGAATCTGCTCGGTCTCGGCCTGACGGCTGAAGGCGAGGATCTGCTTGACGAGTTCCCTGGCCCTGAGGCCGGCCTTGACAATCTGATCAATATCTTGTCTCAGTATCGATCCGGCCGGACTATCTTCCTGAGCCATCTCCGCATAGCCGAGGATGGCCCCAAGAATATTGTTAAAATCATGAGCTATGCCGCCGGCCAGAGTGCCGATGGCCTCCATCTTCTGGGCCTGCTGGAGTTGGGCTTGGAGCTTCTTCTGCTCTTCCTCCAAACGTTTGCGCTCGGTGATGTCCTGCCCGATTGCCAAAACACCCACAGTGCTGCCGTCTTTGTCCTTGAGGGTTTTGTTGTACCATTCCACAAGAATCGTTTGTCCGTCTTTGGCGATGATCGGATTTACATTTCCGCTAGTACGTATATCGGCAACGGTTTTTTGGAAAAGGGTTTTGATGGTACGATTGATTCCCGGTGTCAAAAACGTCTCGAACCAGTCCATCCCTTTGACTTCATCCAAAGCATAGCCAGCCAGTTCTTCCATGTAAGGGTTGAATCGGACAATGCACCCCTGGGTGTCCAACACCAGAATGATTGCCTGGGCGGTTTCGATCAGGCTTTCGGAAAAGTCACGTTGCTCTCTCAGCGCTTCCTCAGCCCGCTTACGCTCGCTAATATCTCTCAGCACCATCGGGTTAACCGGCTTACCGGCTCCGTCCCAGGCGAGGGAAATTGTCAAAGCGGCCCAGAATACCGTCCCGTCGATTTTTACCATGCGCAGTTCACAGTTCTGCGGTTCAGCGGTGGCAAAGAGATTTTTACGGAGAAGGTAATAGATATCCTGGTCTGCTTCGATGATGAAGCGCGAGATGCGCTGCCCTTTCAGGGTAGCCTGGGTCAGGCCGAGGAGATTGGTGGCATGGAGATTGGCCTCCAGCAGCAGTCCTTGTTCGCTCACAGTGCAATAGCCCACTGGGGCCAGGTTGTAGAGGTCGAAATAACGAGCCCGCTCGACAGCGAGCCCATTCTGGGCCCGGCCCAGTTCGACATTTTGCATCTCGAGCTCGATCTGGTGCATCCGTAGCTCGTGGAGAAGGTGCTGTGTTTCTTCGAGTGACATTGCCTCCATTTTTATCGGTGACTGGCCTTTTTGTCCCTGGTCGCTCTCTTCCGCCAGCCGGCGCAGTTCGCTGGCCTGCCTGCCTCGGTCATCGCTGCTGGTCATTGTGGAACCTCATTCTTCAGCTGGGACAGTTGCTCGGTGGCCCGTTCCGTGGTGGCAATGGCATACATCTTCCCGGCCTCATCAAGCAGGGCGGTGGAGGTCAGCCAGACTCCAATAGCAGTTCCGTCCTTGCAGAGCCGCTGGGTGGAGTACGGTTCCAGGATATGGCAAAGGCCGAGTTGAGAGACCTTCGCCATAGCATCTTCATGCAGCCCCTCCGGGATCCGGTCGCGGACCTGCATGGCCAGGGCCTCGGCCTCACTCCAGCCATACATCCGTACTGCAGCCGGGTTCCAGGCGATGATCCGGCCTACCAGGTCCTGCACGGTGATGGCATCGTGGGCATCATGCACCACGACGGCCAGGCGGGCCAGGCCATTGGCTTTATGCAGTCTCTCCCTGGTTTCCATCAGCTCGGTGATGTCATTGAAGGTGATAACCGCGCCTTCAATCACATTGTTCGTCGTGCGATAGGGCTGGATACGCATGGTATACCACCTGCCGTCAGGGGTCTGTACCTCCGCCTCTTTGGGTATCAGGGAATCGAGAACTGCCTGGATGTCCGGGACCAGACTGTCGTAGCCCCGCAGATTGGAGACGATATGACCAACTGGTCGACCGACATCGCTTGCGATCAGGTTTATCATCCGGGTGGCGGTCGAAGTGAAGCGCAGGATGTGCAGCCCGTGATCGACAAAGACTGTGCCGATGCCGGTGCCGGCCAGCAGGTTGTTCAAATCATTGTTGGCCTGCGACAGGTCAGTGACCTTGGTCTGCAGTTCGTTGTTGATCGTAGCCAATTCTTCGTTCACCGACTGCAGTTCTTCTTTCGAGGTCTCGAGTTCCTCGTTGGTGGACTGTAGCTCTTCGTTGACGGACTGCATCTCTTCATTTGCTGACTTGAGCTCTTCATTGAAGGTCTCCAGCTGTTCCTGGGTTGTCAGGAGATATTCCTCCTTGGCCCGCAGTTCCTGTCTGAGTCCGGAAATAATCAACTCAGCTGCAGTATCCCGATCTGGTGAGGCGCTTGATATGATTTCCTCGGTAACGATCGGCTGGCTGGCTGGCTGCAGGATGACCAGATAGAGGGGCGTCTCGGGAGAGAGGCTCGTTCCTGGGTCGATCGGCTGGATGGTAAGATCGACCCAGGTGAAATCTCCGTTAGTTTTGACCCGCAGGCCGGGGCAGTGCACCGCCTCTTGAGTGAT
>JAIFKM010000130.1 GCA_020049575.1 Desulfobulbaceae bacterium | reverse complement strand
TGCGAAAAAATCGAGATCTTCCATGAGTAAGGGAAGCTTTCGCAAATCATCCTCCCAGACACGGACAATGTGTTCATTTGCGGAAGCGGCGAGTTGTTTTTCCAGGACACTATGTATAACACTCAGTGCTCTGAGTTGGTTCACATAACATTCCAAAGGAAGCCGATGTGCGATTAATTCACCGAAATAAGGTAACGATTCAAGCTTCGTATGATAAGCCGCTGTCTCGGCTTTCAACAGTGCCATTATCTCCATATTCTTCCCTTTTTGAATGCATTAACTCCGTACGTGCATTTTTTTTGTATGTACGGCAGATTGGAAAAAGCTTAAACCTGCTCTCCCTGTTGTTTAACGTATCAGGAGAAGACCATCGTGAAAAATAGCGATATGAGAATTCTCTCGGATACGACAAAATAGTTCAAGACCTTTCTTGTGGTGGATTGGTAATATAAATCAGAAGATGCTAGAATTAAGCTGAAATAGTTGTATGAGAATAAGATCGACACTCTGCCAAGTGAGCAACCGTGATAGAAAAACAAGACCTAACAAAATGTAATAATGAGACAATTTCAATCCTAGTAGCTGACGATGATCCAGAGATTCTTTCTGGAACCGTACGGTTGTTACGATCCGTTGGCTATACTGTATTTGAGGCGACGACCGGTGATGCATGCCTAAAAACCGCACACGAACTCGCTCCTGATCTTGTTCTTCTGGATGTAGAACTCCCTGATATCATCGGTTATGAAGTATGCCGGCAAATCAAGATGGATCAAACATTGAATTGTCCTCATGTGGTTATGATCTCGGGAAGAATGATATCTTCCGACAACAGGTCTCAAGGTCTTGAAATTGGGGCTGACGGCTACATACTCAGACCTTTGTCAAATCGGGAATTGCTTGCCGGAGTTCAAGCTTTTTGCCGAATTATCAGGACAGAGCGCGAACTCAAGCAAATGAAAAAACGAATAGAGCTGCTCAATAAGGAGCGATACCAATCTATTCTCAAAACAGCCATGGATGGTTTCTGGCTTACGGATATTAAAGAAGGGCAACTCCTTCAGGTTAATGATTCATATTGCAGAATTTCTGGTTACAGCGAAGACGAGCTTCTGGCCATGAAAATTAGTGACTTGGAGGCTAACGAATCACCACAAGAGACGCATGCGCACATGCTAAAGGTTGTCGAAAAAGGTTCGGATCGTTTTGAATCTATACATCGCCGAAAAGATGGAACTCTTTTTGATGTTGAAATAAGTCTTCAATTCCGAAATGAGGAGGGTGGACAATGTGTCTGTTTTCTTCGAGACATATCTGAACGGAAGAAGGCTGAGGCGGACTTGGTTAAATACTCCCAAAGACTCCAACTCGCTACCACTTCTGGAAAACTTGCAATATGGGATTGGGATGTAGTGAATAATATCATGTTCTGGGATGACCGAATGTTTGAGTTGTACGGCATCTCCAGAGACACCTTTCCTAATAATTTAGACGCCTGGACAAACGGTCTCCATCCTGACGACAAGCAAAGGTCAATCGATGAATGCAATTCAGCGCTTTTAGGAGAAAAAGAGTTCAACACAACTTTCCGTGTTATTCATCCAAATGGCACTATCAAGCACCTCAGGGCTAGCGGTTTGGTCATAAGAGATAATAGTGGTAAAGCTGTTCGAATGATCGGCATCAATAGAGACATCACCGAGCAGAAAAAAGCGGAAGAAGAGAGAAAAAATTTAGAGGCTCATCTTCAGCAGGCACAGAAGATGGAAGCTATTGGCACCTTGGCTGGTGGTATTGCACATGATTTTAACAATATCCTCGGAGCAATATTAGGTTTCTCAGAAATGGCCAAGGAGGATAGCTTGTCAGGCAAGATAAACCCGCGTGATCTTGATCAGATAATTCAGGCAGGTACAAGGGCAAAAGCCCTTGTGAATCAGATACTCACCTTCAGTCGCCAAACAGAAACCCAGAGGATTCCGTTGCGACCCTCTGTAATAGTGAGTGAATCTATCAGATTGCTCCGTTCGTCAATTCCGACGACTATTATCATCCAACAAGATGTAGATCCCAAGACCGATCTCACTCTCGCCGATCCAACACAAATCTATCAAATCATCATGAATCTTTGCACCAACGCCTACCATGCTATGGAAGATACTGGCGGGACTCTCACAATTTCTTTAAAAAATATTATTCTCACCAAACAAGACCTGATCAATGTCCCCGATAGTCGACCTGGAAACTTCGTAAGATTATCTGTCAAAGATACCGGGGTGGGAATAGAGCCGGAGATTCGTAATAAGATATTTGATCCCTATTTCACTACAAAAGAAACAGGCAAAGGTACTGGTATGGGCCTTGCCATAGCCCATGGCATAATAAAGAGTTATGGTGGCTTCATAACCTGTCGGAGCGAGAGAGGAGTGGAAACAGTTTTTGAAGTCAGCCTTCCGGCCTTATCAGAACAGGTAGCGCCGGAAACCGAAGAGTTTAAATTGATTCCTGAGGGTTCCGAGCGGATTCTTTTTATCGACGATGAACCGGTTTTGGTCGAGATGAGCAAGAACATGCTTTCAAGGCTTGGTTATAGCGTTACGGTGCGGACAAACAGTCTGGAAGCACTTACTACCTTCCAGAACCAACCTGAGGCTTTTGATTTAGTGATAACCGATCAAACCATGCCAGGGATAACAGGTTTTGATCTGGCGAGAAGGATGTTGCAGATCCGGCCGAATATACCGATCATCCTCTGTACAGGATACAGCAGTCTCGTTACCGAGGAAAAGGCGAAAGCTTTTGGGATTAAGGGTTTTTCCTTAAAACCTCTTGTCAAGAAAGAGATTGCTGGATTGATTCGGAAGGTGCTAGACGGATGCAAGCGAGAAGAGTTTGTCTGATAGTTGGAGATATTGCCAAAGGAAAAAAGATTTCCTTTGGCAATCTTCAATTGAAAAGCAAAAGTCAAAGTCGAGCGTTTCCTGATCAGGGTGTTAAGCACGAATTTTCTGTAAAAACGGATTGCTGGGATAAATGGCCAGGTTCGGGCGAGCAGTCGGAAGGCAAAAGCGACAGGAAGCTGCGTCTTTAATACATTTGAGAGGGACAAGTTAAATGGCCTTCATCGCGAAAAGGAAATGGCAGAGCCTCCCCTCGAAGATAATGCAGAGGGCTACTACTTTGGTGTCCACTTTTTTTAACTAACCTCAGCCGGCGGAGGCAGGAGAGCTGAGACAGCGAATTGAAACGGTTGAAGAATTTCTGAAAACCTCAAGGCAGAGAATGTTTATCGATCGCCTTCATCACCTACGAAACGCATGATACTCGTCACCGAATCGAAATCGTGCTGATCAAACCCCTGGTCCGCCAGGTCGAGACCAAATTCCTCTTCGAGAAAGACCACGATTCTGAGTACTGCAAGAGAATCCAACAGGCCACTCAGCACCAGAGAGTTGTCATCTCCGATAGCGGAGGTCTCTCCGTACTCGGCCAACAGGGATTGAATAAATGTTCGCAGAGTATCTTTCTTGGTCATGACGTTCACTCCGGGTGAATGTTGAAGAGTCGTAACAGGAACGAAAAATAGTCGGAAAGAACCATGCTTCGGTCCGGATTGTCAAAAATGGAAAGCAGGCAGTAAAACACGATCACCGCCGTCGGCTTCATCACCCTCCGCGTAAGCCAGGACTGCTGCTCGGCAGGTCTTTTTTTCTCCAAGAGCTGGGAGAGTCCAATCGCCGTGCCCAGCACGATCCCGTAAAACAGGTAGACGTGAAACGCTACAAGAGCCTGCCAGGGGCCCAGGGTGATGATGACATCGATGTCGCGCAGATAATGGAACAGCACATTGCCGAAGCCGGCAGCCGCCAGGGTGGCGAAGAAGAGGCGTAAGCGAGGACTCTTCTTGAAGTAACGGAGAAAGGCCGGGTAGAAAAAGTTCTCAACCAGCAGTTCCTTGAAGTAGTAGTAGTATCTGTTCCAAAAATCGGCAATGGTCGTAGCCTGGAGCGGCTTATAGGTGTTTCGCAGGGCGTTGTACCCCGCCATCCTGCTGGTGGCGATGATCCCGTGCCCCCAAACCGAAAAGTTCACCATCTTGACGCAAAAAGAGGCGAGCAGTGCCAGCCAGTTCATGTACCAGGGATAGGGAGTCTGCCCGGCTCCGCTGTGTAAAACGGAATTAAACGAGGGAATCCCCATCGACAAGGTTATTCCCATGAAAGAATCCCCCCGCTCCGGGTTCCCGTAAAAAATCTGCTCCAACATGCCTGAGACCAGGGTTAGCACCAGGGTCCAGGCCAGGAGTTTGATTCCTTTCAGTTGGCAGACCGCAAGCTGCTCCGGGGTCTTGGCCTCGATTCGTCGAAGGTAGGCGGCTCCCTTGGGAAAGGGGACGTTGGAGCCTCCCCAGAAGGGGAGAAAGTGGCCGGTCTGCACACCGAGGTGGGGTGTCTCCTTTGCCTGTCGGTCGAGGAGGGCGTAGGTAAAGTACCAGAGATAGTTGCCCAGGACAATAACCACCGCCCAGACCGCAATCCAAAGCGTACCGGGCAATGGCACGGTGGAGGCCAGGCAGATCAGGCCGAGATAGAAAAGGATCAGGTTGCGGATAGGACGTTTTCCGAGCCAACCGCCTTTTTTCTCTTTGACCAGCCGATAGTACCCGGCAAAAAAAAGGAGGACGACCAGTATCACCACGGGCTTGAACCAGGCCCGGCCGATCAACTCACCCCCCTCAATGTTGGCCAGGATGTCGAAATTGAGCCACCCCCCCAGATAGAGGGCGATAAACGTGGCGCAGACCAGCAGGGGAGCCCGGTATCGGGGAAAAAAGGTCAGCACCGCAAGTATCATGGAGATCAGCAGCCAGTTGCCGGTGTGAAGCGAGAGTCCAAAGGCGTACACCACAAGCACAACGATTTTTCCGGGGATGGTCTGGGCCAGGGCCACCACCTTGGGGTAGGTGTCAAGCGCAGGGATGAGTCGGAAGGCAGCTTGGCTAGGCATGCTGCAGCTGTTCTGCTTCAAGCATGGCCACCAAGGCCTTGCGATCCACCTTACCGTTCAGGTTCAGGGGCATCTGCTCGATGGGGATAATGCGTCTGGGGATCATGTAGGCAAGGACTCGGTGACGCAGAAGCTCCTTGACCTGTCTCTGGTCTGGAATGGCGTCGGCGACAAAAGCGATCAACCCCTGTGCAGCTCCGTGATGCATAGGCCAGGCGATGACCGCCGCCAAGTCGGTCTGACACACCTCCCGCAGGTGAAATTCCACATCCTCCAACTCAACCCGCTGCCCCAGAACCTTCACCTGGTTGTCAACCCGGCCGAGGTAGTGAAAGATTCCGGTCTCATCCTGATAGGACAGGTCGCCGGTCAGGTACCAGATGCCGGCGCCAAACTCGGGGTGGTCCAGACGAGGGTATCGTTGAGCCGTAAGCTCCGGGTTGTCCCAGTAACCCGCTGCCACCTGGGGGCCGCAGACCGCAAGTTCGCCGGTCTGTCCTTGGTGAAGAAAGGTATTTTCGGCATCCACGATGGCCGCCCGCATCCCGTCATAGGGCCTGCCGATGGCCACCACCCCTCGGTTCGGAGTGATCGCCGGAGATTCGGTGTAGGGCTGCCACAGACAATCCACGGTCACCTCGGTCGGCCCGTAGAGGTTATCAATCCGACTGTTCGGGGCAGCAGCTTGCCAGGCATCTGCTGACTCCTTCGGTAATGGCTCTCCAGCAAAGAGGGAAAGCCGCAGGCTCGGGAAGTACCCGGGCCTTAAAAGCCGCATGCTGTTTAAAAAGGCAATCCCCGAGGGCACGCCAAACCAGACGGTCAATCCCTGACGCCTGATAAATTCGGCCGGCGCCATCACCATGGTCTCTGGCACCACATGCACCGAGGCCCCGGCGCCCCAGGCCATGAACAGGTCAAAGACGATATGGTCGAAGGTTATCTCCGACTGTTGGGAAAGCCGGTCATCCGGAGAAATGCGGTAGCGGGCCTGGGAGACCTGCAGAAAGTGGGTCACGTTGGTGTTGGTTACCATCACCCCCTTTGGTACTCCGGTCGTTCCCGAGGTGAAGAGGATATAGGCGCTGGCCTCACCGGCAATCGGTACCGGGGGCGGGATGGTTTTCACCCCGGCAAAGGTCTGGCGGCCGATCAAGTATGCACCGGCGCCCATGGGCCGTTCCTCCAGCCGAGGGCCAAGGAGAAGTTTCGGCGAGTGGGCCATCACCCGGTCGGTCAGGGCCTGCATCCCGTCTTCATCCAGGATCAGGGCATCAAGCCGCGACTGCCTGAGAATGGAGATAAGCCGCTCTTCCGGGTACTTCGGATTTAACGGCACAAAGGTGGCTCCGGCCCAGACAGCGGCCAGAATCCCGGCCATGGCCTCCGCTGACCGGCGGGCCAGGATGCCAACCCTCTCCACCCGATCGTGCCCCTGAGCGAGAAGGAAGGAGGCCATGCCGCCCCCCAGTTTCCCAAGCTCGCCATAGGTGTAGAACTGTCCTTCGACAAAGAGGGCTGGTCGCGCAGGGTTGTTCAGGTAATGGTTATAGAATGGCTGAGATAATCCGCTTGACATAGAAATCACTCGAAGTTTGTAGGCATAGGGGAACAACAAGGTGGCCACTCTTTCCCTGGCCATCACTCCGGTCCTGAACGATGGCCCAGGGATTCGTTTTTGTGAATATGGCAAAACTTGCGGCGAACGGAAAGCACTGCAAGAGGAAAAAATAGGCAGGATTGTACCGACCTGGCTGATAAGACATCGCTTTCTAAGACGGTCCTAAGAAACCGGCTCCTGGTCGAAGTCGTTCCATTTACTCTTGAAGATGTATCTTTTTAGGGTTGATCTTGCAAGATTTTATTCGTTCACTCACTATGCTTCTGCCAGGCACTTTACCTTCGCTGTTTGCACATCAATAAGAGGCTCCACACAGCCAAGCCAACCGTCATCATGTGGCTCAATAATTGTCTCAACCGTTTGGGGAAACGGTGGTGTTCTTTCCAGCTTTGCTTTTTCCTTCTCGAATAAACCGAGATAAACCAAGATCTTCTCGGCGTTGAGAGGTATCCAGCGGCAAGTTCCAATTCATAAAAACACCTCACACAATGACCTTATGCCTGAGTCAAATGTTGTGGGAGGATCATTGATAAAATGCCCGTCTTCGGGATTCATCAACGGTTTTGGCATACAGCAGCAGTGTGTTGTGGGTTTCCTGAAAGCGGTAGACTCAGTGTGGCAATATTAGAACCAGCATGAGACGTCGCACTTCTAATGCAAAATTCAGCTTGACGGAAAATAAACCGATCGGTATATTTTTAAAATGAGCAAAGCTGAGCAAACAAAACAGTTTATTATCGAACAAGTGGCCCATATTTTCAATAAGAAGGGCTATGCCGCCACCAGTTTGAAAGACCTGACGGAAACCACCGGGCTGAGCAAAGGAGCAATCTACGGTAACTTCAAAAATAAGGACGAGGTGGCCATCCTCGCCTTTAAGCATAATCTCACTTTTATCAGGGATCGGCTGAGGAAAAATATTCTCAGCTCCCATACCTTCCTGGACCAACTCCTCGCCTATCCAAAAACATTCCGAGAAATCTTCAGGGTTGTTGTTCAGTCCGGCGGTTGCCCGATTGTCAACACCGCCATCGACAGCGACAATGTCAATAACCTGTTGCAGGAGGCGGTACGAACAGCAATTGGGGAATGGAAACAGTCAATCGTTTCTCTCGTTAAGAATGGTATCGACAGCGGCGAATTCTCGAAAAACAGCGATGCGGAGAAAATTGCTCAGGTGCTGATTTGTCTTGTCGAAGGCGGATACGCCATGACCAAGGCAACGGGTGAGGAAGACTATATGCAACATGTGTTGTCCCAGATGGAATCGATCATAATGGCACTCCAGCAGGGCAGGACAGTTTGTGAGTCGGACTCGGAACAAAAATGATGGATACCGCTATGGAATTACGAGATGCGTTGGATAGCATCAAGAAACTTTGGTGGCTGCATGACTCTTACTGGCATGCAACCGCTGTTCGGCAACTGGGTGAAGAACATGCCAACAAACTCAACCTTGAGGCAAATGAGCTGTTTTTCAAAAAATATACTTTGCTGCTTCTAAAGTCCGGTCAGATCAAGAAACCGGAAAACATCGAAGACCTCGTCGCCATATTCAGGAAGGTCTGGGCGAACTGTTTCTTTGGTGAAATGTATATTCATGAACCGATAACAATCAAAGGGGACGAGGCGACTTGGATAGGCCAGAAGTGCAATGCTTTTGAATCCTTGCAAGCTGGGAAGATGACGACCGGATATGCTTGCGGATGCCAGGCGCTCCGCAATGGTGTTATGAAGGCGCTCAGGCTGGAGCCGGTACATTCCATCGTGGAAAGTCTGGTCAACGGCGATGAGCGGTGTGTCATCAACTTTTCTTTTGTACCGAAAAAATAGCTTTGTTTGACAAGGAGCAGTGTGAAACCGAATCCTGAATATATTAAAGAACTGCAGGTGATTGTCGGAGAGGCACCTTTTCCAAAGCATATTGCCATGAAATTGACCGAGATGGATATGGGCCTGGCAACTATCGAGCTTGAACTGAGCACGGTTCATTTGCAGCCTTTCGGCTTAGTGCATGGTGGGGTGATTGCCACCATGATCGACACCGCCACGTTCTGGGCAGTGTTCATGAGCATTCCGGAGGATGCTGGCCTGGTGAACGTCGATCTCAAGCTCAATTATCTCAGGCCTGTCACCAAGGGCAGACTGAGGGCGGAAGGTCGCAGTATCCGAGAGGGCAAATCCATCTGCTATTCTGAAGCACGGGTTTACGATGACCTCGATTCCCTGATTGCCCATGGTACCTCGACCTTGATGATCCTGCCTGGCAAGGGACTACAGGTAAGGAGTAGGAAATTTCTCCCTTCGTAGTTTTTTAAGCCACTGGCCGTCGGCCATGCTGAATTTCATTCCCAATAACTCAAGGACTCTCATGAAACTGTTTCGACTCTACCTCGTCGTGGCTCTCGCTAGTCTGGTCGTTTACACACTCATTGTTGGAAGCGAACACGGCTGGAACCTGCTTCCAATCTTCTTTGGTGATATAGCTTCTATGACTTGGCCCGGGCAATTCAATCTTGATTTCATGTGCTTGCTGACATTTTCAGGACTGTGGCTCGCATGGCGACATCATTTCAAACTTGGCGGGCTAGCTCTGGGTGTGCTTGGCTTTTTTGGGGGGGCAATGGTGCTCGCTCCATATCTGCTTATTGTGAGTTTGAAAGCTAACGGAGACATAAAAGAGATATTGATTGGAAAGACGAGGGCGAATTGCTGAGTTTTTCAGAAAATATTGATCTTGAAACCTTCAGGGGCTTACCGGGAAATTTAATTTTTTCTCAAAATTTGATTCTATACTGAAAACAGGTATAATCTGATTATACACACTGGTTAAGTCGTTGATGCTACGTAGTAACACCATCAAGCAAAACAGGAGACAGTTATGAAGAAATTTTGTGCATTATTTGTTTCGTTGGTTTTTGTTTTCAGTTTGGTAGTTTCCCCAGTGTTTGCTGGTGGAGGTAAGAATCAGGGCGATGTTGGGCAAGGGACTGTTGATCAGGGTGATACTGGTAATGAAACTGCATCTCCTGGTAGCGATGCGATGGGGAATCAAGTCGATTGAACAGTCATTATGGAACACTTATTGTACAACCGACGATACGAGAGGCGGAATCAACCATGGTTCTTCCTCTCTTTGTTTTGGTTAAAGATTATTTTCTGAATACGTAACGAGCAGTCTGCCTTAGCTGATTAAGGCGGCAGCGCCGCCACACATCCCATCTTTTCCTCAATCGTAACTTATAGATAACGCTTTGCGCAGCTGGCAAATCAGCACCCTGTCAACCATCCCCAACATTGAGTGCAATATTGAGAATATAGATCTGCCAGCTTCCTTCCCGTCGTGTCCCCGGAGTCCAGAGCATGGCTGGAAGGAAGTGGGGTGTTATTTATACCTCGAAAGCCCTCTTGTAAAAGCTTGCAAGTGTTTTTCGGAGGCCTCCAGTAAGTATTCAAAGATGGCTCGAACGTCATCGGGGAGTGTTCTCTGTAAGAAGCTTTTATACATTTTGATATTGTCAATCTCGGCCTGCACGCCGATCTCAAAGGCGGTTTTCAGATCTGCCGGCAGCAATATGTGATCTGCAGCATTGTCCACCGGAACTGCAAAGCCATAGGTTGCAAACAAGGGTTTGAGCATGTTGATGTGTGTTACTTCCGCCTCCACAATATTGGAAAACGGGCGAATGGTGCCATATTTGTCAATGATTGCAACATATTCAGCATGGGCAAGATATTCATCCTGTATGGCGAAGGCGAGCATCTGTTCAATGGATGGGGTTTGTGTCTGCTCCGCGGCTTTTGCGCCGATGGCTGTTTCACTGTGAGCCACAGAAGAGATAAAGATAAAGAGGAGTATGGAAATAAACGATAATTGTGTTCTCATGATAGCACCTTTTTACTCTGCAATATTTTTGGTGGATAACCCTTTGAATTTGTCAATATCGGGTTTTGTTCTTTTGCCCTTGCTGAAATCTATTGCCTCTTGCGGGCAGGTATCAATACAGGTTGAACAGGCAAAACAATCGGGAATGGCCCTGTCCTGCTTTAAAATGGCCTCCATGGATCCATTGGGACAGGCCTTGGCGCACATGCCGCAGGCGACACATTTATCATAATCCACCTTGATTTTATAGATACTTATCTTTTCTAAAAACCATCCGGCAAGCCCAAAGGGGCAAAACAGGCTGCACCACGGTCTGTATATGAAAAGGCTTACAATGAGCAAGATGCTTATGAACATCCACCCCACATAGGTGAGCGCAGAAAGCTTATAGATTTTAAAGGGGTCGATGAACTCAATAATATCCCTGGCCCAGACGAAGGCGATGATGGTAAACACCACAAGAAAGGTGATCCGTATGGTGTTGGTGAGCATGAAGGGTGGTTTGTATTGTGGCAAAAGGCCTTTGGTATCCTTTTTGTTTCTGTTGAAGCGGAAAATAAGATCCTGAAGGGTGCCCAGTTGGCATCCCCATGAGCAGAAAAATTTATTGGCGATAAAGACCATCAGTAAAAAAACGGTAAGCGCAACCATTCTTGGTGGGAAAATGACACCTTTGGCGCCGTAAAGGGCAATGGCATCCTTAATGGTTCCCATGGCACTGGGGTCAGCTCCCAGGATAACACCAAACAAGATGATTGATGCGAGATAAAGAACTTTACGTGACCCGGGGTGAATCTGTTTTTTTCGTGTCATCCTGAATACAACAAAGAGGAAGATGATCCAGCCAGCGAATTTGGCGGCGATTTTCTGCCAGTCCTTAGAGTCTTCTTCAGCATAAAGTGCCAAAGCTTTGTTGATCTTCTCTGTCAACATAGCCTCATCCATATTGAAGCTGCCAACAGTCTTCATCAGATCTTCCTTGCTCGAAAGTCCAAAGACGCTTTTTGTAATTTCAGTTGGCAGATTGTTTTCCTCGCCAAAGGTCTTTACGCTCATCTCCTGTGAGTAAGTGAGGTGCGTATCTGCTTCAATTTTTTCAGGTTTGCCACCCCAGAGAGTGTTGGAAATGTATGAGGCTGCGATAATAAAAAAGATGAGTCCTGCGAAGTTGAGGAAAGCGCGAGCAATTTGTGAGCCGTTTTTCATGTGTATCTCCTGATCTGGTTTTCCCAGAGGTGAAGAGTTGGCCGTTGGATTGACTAATTGTCGTTCAATATCGAAGTAATTGCTGATATCCGTTATCTCTTTTACATGACAATTATGAACATATTCACACATAAGCGTCGGATATTTGCTTTGATTAGTCAATTGTTTTCTTAAATAGGCGACAAATTTTGGCATAACCCACGCCAAATACGAAGGTATTTACTGAAGAATATATATCAGCAACTTGGTGAAGATGACCATGACAATGAGTGCCACCAGGTAGGCGGTGGCGTAGGCTGAGGATGCGTAATGGGTCTTTGAAATGTCCGCTATTGCGGCAAGTCCGGGGCACTTGTCATGGAGCCGGTAATAATACCCAGCATCCGTAAAAAAGGGAGCATGAGAAAATATCTGAAAATGAGCACTGAGCTTATACGTGACACACTGGTGACGAAGACGCCTGCAAAGAAGGTGAGGAGAGGTGATAGGGTGATGGTGATAGGCTGATAAGACATCGCTTTCTAAAACGGTCCAAAAACAGTTCCTAACCGAATCAGATCACAGAATGCATCTTCTTACAATGCCCGCGGTCGAGATGTTTGACCTCGGCTGTTGACGATTGGCCTTGCAAACCGTGAAAAAACTATGCAGTCATCCCAATGGAGTGCTTCCTCATTTCCAGGTGCCATCCGTCTGACAGGTCAAGTCGCCAATTTTGGTGCCGGTTGGATAGTACTGGCCACTGTATATGCAATCCGCCCAAGCCGTTGCTGTTATCAGGCTGGACATGAGAAAAAACCAGGTAATACCTACCAATATTGTTTTCATTGATGGATTCTCCTCTGTTTGATTTTTTCCTTTCTCATCGTTCAATCACTCTTCTTTCAGATGGTCAAGCTTATCGCGAATTTGTTTGGAGCTTACCGGGCGTTCACGGCTGGGGTAATAGTCTTCGGGAAAGAAGAGTACAGCGAGCCTGACCGCATTTGGCCCGTTGATCGCATTGGCGTCGTTCTTTTTTCTGGCTTCTTGACAGATTTCGTCGATATAGATTCCATAGCGTTGGCCATCCGGCAGCACGGTGTTGTCGGTGAAGGGAAAATCAAACCATGTTACCCAGAACTCTTTCTGCCATGGCTGGATAGAGGTTTGTTTCTCGATCCCTTCGGTCAGCTCTTCATTGCATTCTTCTACTTTTCTGATTATTCCTCCGGCGGGAAGCTGAGGGATCATTTTTTTCTCGCTGGCATTGAGGGTCACATAGAAGCGCTCTTTCTCCCATTCAGCCTTATCGATAGAAAGATATATGGAATATTTTCCTGAAGGCGCTTTAATCTCAAAAATTTCCCCCAGACAGCCATTCTTGCCTTCCTGGTCGTCGACACTGCAGCGGTTAGTTTCTTTCTTGCCTTTTCGCAGTACGCTTATGTAGTAAATACTTCCACTTTTTATGTCTGTGCTGGCTGATTTCTGGAAGGGGTGGATGAGTGTAGACACCTGTCTGTCACGGATTCGTCGTGCGCTCGAAACTAAATCTCTCCGTGCCTTTTCCTTGACTTCCTTTTCCGTCTCAAGGGTTTCTATTTTCGAAGGTGAGCTCTCCAGATTCGTGCTGGAGACAATTTGTATTTTCTTCTCAATTTCCTTGATTCTGCTATCGAGCTGTTCCGCCAGATCTATCATCAGTGGCTTCAGTTCGATGAGTTCATGAAAATTTAGAGCAAGCACTTGTACCAATAACGTATCCTGCAGAACTGAATCATCATTTTCACTTTTAGGTTTCATCAACCGGTCGGTTATCTTACCAAACATCTGCGCCCGTATTTCGGTGTCACCCTTTTCCAACTGCACCAGGAGCTGCGATTGGGAAAATTCCCGCTGGAAGCTGTATCCAAGATAACTGATTGAAACACCTACAAGTGCGATGATAACTTTCATGCCCGCATCAACCCAGCTGAAGAGATTGCTTTTCTCCTTTGGGGCGGGTTCCTGTTCGGCTTTCTTTGTATTGTCCATGTATTCTCCTCCCCTCTCAACCTTTGGTGCAGATCAAATTCAGACATGCATCTTCTGAGAAGAATTACCCAACCACCTTTTTTTGCAGCTTCGGTATAACCAGGCCAGAGCACAACATGAGATACGCTAGAACTGTAGATCCCGGTCGGTGAAGGGGAACTTGGGTGCATTGCCCAAGATCCTGAAGAGAACCGAGTTCATCGTGTCGGGGTCATTGTCAAAACCACCGTGGGATTTGCTCTTGGCGATTGCGCCGGCTTTTCCCCCCTCTCCTGAGACAACGATGCCGGGTACGCCGTCGATTTCGCTCTGCAGCAGTTTTAACAATTTCGCGTCCTCTTCGAGAAAATCCAGTATTCCGAGCAAGGGGACTCCCCGGGTACTTTCAAAGGCATTGCTCACCAGGTAAAGGAGGGATTTTCCGTAGGGCCCGACAACATCTTTGAGCTCGGCAGCTTTGCTCAGGATATACATGCTGGGTTTGGGACAGGTTCCATGCTCTATCTCCGGCACCATCAATTCCTTAAACACATCCAGCCGAATTGCCGGTGCCATGAATTGCAGCGTCTTCCACGATATTCCCAGGCTTTGGAGCAATGCGGTAGCATGTGCGGTGAGTATGGCCCCAGCGCTGTGGGCGACCACATGCAGCTCCCATTTGGCCTGCGCCGTCTTGCCGAGTCCCGCTTTTGCCTCCTTGGCATACTTCGCCACGAGTTGCATCGCGCCAGTCTTGTGTTCGGAGGCAAGTCGGGCGTTTTCTTTCATCTCTTCCCATAAATTGCCGCCAGGGTAAGCCAGGGTTAACTCAAGCACGCGATCTCTTGCTTCCCGCAAGTGGTCAAGAAAGCGACCGCCCGCACGTTCGTCGGCTGCTGTGAACTGGTCCTCGATAATATTCTTCACAGAACTGAACCAATCGCTTTCCCACATGATATGAAGTGGGTAGATCTCGTTCTCGAGACATCTGTCGCGGTATGAAACAATCCGCTTGGCGACATCCTTTTCGCTGTTAAGCCCGCCGTGGATGAAGAGCATTATCCTGTTCTTCTGCCACGTTGCAGTTCGCTGAGGAATGGTTTCGAGAAACAATCTTCGCAGGTCTTCTTCGGTGGTCCAGTAGTTGCCTCGATCTGATAATCTGCCGTTGTTGCCAACGTCGATGACGTAAGGACGTATCTCATTGAGAGGAATCACCTGGCCAGCCCGGAAGGCACCGCTGGTGACGTCTGCCGCTCCCTGCGCCCACAGATCCGCCATGACCGGTACACCGAGCTGCGCCACCCAGACGTCGGTGGCATGGATCATGAAATCTTCGTAAGGGAGCAGGGCAAATCCATCCGCGCCCCAACCTGGCCCCCATGAGTTCTGGACAATAAAGCCATGAGCAGTGTAACCGACAATGGCGATTGCATGCCCGCCATCGGCGTTGCCCTTGCGCTCGATCACTGGAATGGTGAAATTGGCGGGTTCGCTGCCATGCCCGGATTCAATGGTGATGGTGGCTGGCCCGGGTTCTCCCCAGCCGGCATGCACCATCAATGTCGCGTACACTATGCCGACTTCATGGATGGCTGCGTGCACATCGCGAACCTTTCTGAAATCAACCCGGTAGTAGGCCCCGCCCGGTGTCAGAATGGCTTCGTCCGCGCACTTTGTATCAAAATGACTCGGGCCATGCAGCTTGTCAGGCCACAGTTCACGTGTGCATACGCCATGCCGCACCCACCCCATCATGGCGCCTCTTGCCGAGGAACCTGAATAGTTCTCGCCCGGCCACTCGTCATAGCGCCGGGCGAGTTCATAGAGCATTCGAGGACTGATCCGACGATTAATCCTGCGTTGCTGGAGGAGGAAGTTGATGACCGCCGCCAGGGCAAAGCCGGTGCACGCGCCTTCCGTTCCCTGATCAAGGATCTCGGGCACATGTTGGCAGTTGACGATCTCGTCAGGCAAGGCCCGCAGTGTAGGTTGGTATTCCCAGTCCCGAAGGTCAATCTTGTCGGGAAAGGCATCCAATGTTTTGTTGATTTTTTGTTCTACACTTTTTTCAGCGGTTATTTTTCGCGTTGGAAGAGATTTTTTCCGCGCCGTCTTTGGGATTGATTCTGTGGTGAGAGCTTGCACAGCTTGGCCTGCTTTGCTGCCTTTACCTTTCTTTGCCATTGGCATTCTCCTGTCTCGGCCATTCCAAAAGAGATTTTACCGGTTTTTTCATGGCGAGACTTTTGGGTTCAATTTAACTCATTGATATTGTGCGTAATGGTGACAGCCAATTGAAAAAATTATCCAGACAATGAATCTTATAGCCCAAGGTCAGACCGGGCCTGCTCTATTTCGTCACTCCAAACCCATAATCTGTAGGGAGGCGGAACTGAATACCAGCCATACAGACCCTTCTCCGTCAGATCACGAAGGTCAATACAGATTCTTTGGAAGGCACTTATTATTCCCTTCTCTGCAGTCTTGGTCGTCGCCAGTTTGATGCACATGCGAAATTCATAGGCGAGGAGAACCTCTTCGCCGAACTCTTTCCAGATCCCGTTTCTGGCATCCCATGCTGTGGCCGCGGCCGCAATCGCCAGGTTCATGTCGCTGTCGCGCGGGAGGGAAGGATATATCGGGAAGAATGCAGCCCAGCCATTTTCGATCATTTCCAGATTGAGTGTTCTTCGGTCGGGGCTGTCTCGCTCGGGGAGAGGATCGTTCTGTGAACCTGAGAACCAGGGGACAATGTAGGCCAGAAGTCTTCCGTGGCTATCAATCAATTGCCCGGTAGGAATGCTGGCGATTCGCCTCATTGTCCCGTCCGGTCTGGTGAGCCGCTGCTGAAGAAGGTCGTCAAAAACCTGTGAGGCCCGGTTTCCGGCGGCTATATGACGTTCAGCGGCATCTGTTGTGAGCCTCGTGAGGAGATAGTGCCGCAATTCGGCGGGAATTTCATCGTAAAAGCCGCTTGCCAGACGCTCCCGACAGGTATTGAGCTTTGCCTGGCTCACTTCTGGCCTGCCGGCGTAGTGGGCCTTTTCCGGTGTATCGCATGAGACCATACGGATAGGCTGTTCGATTACCGGGGTGTCTCCGTCTGAAGTGCGGCTCAATCGCCGGGGCGTTGCTGCCCGGGTAGTCCGGGTGTATGGAAAACGTACGGTAATGGTCATGTCGTACTCCGTAAACAGGGCTTTCTGTCGCGTTTATTCCTGGCAAAGGTGACAGAGGGGACAAAGAAGATCAAATTCAGGCTGGGCAAATTCCTTTGACACTCTTTGAGGCCAACTCCGTTTTCCTGGCTGCAGAATGATGGATATGCTTCTGATAATTAAGCAATATCTGTACCAGCGATATATGTGTATGGAATAAATAATTAAAGTATTCAATGGCGGGAAGGCATTCTGTAAAATGTACAAGGCTTAGGTAAATTCTACCTGGTAAATATTACAGGATATTTTTGACAGTGGGTGAGAAAGCAGGCTGTCAACCTGGACTACATCTTCGGCGGGGAAGTGTCAATCCGGTAGACATTTTTAACCTCAGGATTTCCTGGATGTCGTGCTGTTACTCAAGGTCATCTCCTGAAAAATCAATTCGGCTGTAGTAATTACCCTGTAGATATTACAGGCTCTCTGTAATATCTACAGGGATCCTTTTCAAAGTGTTCTCTTTTATCATGAAAAAATGATGAGTTATCTGTCTGGCATTATTATTGCTCAATTGTTGTCAGGCGTGTTGTTCCATCATGGTGCCTGAGCAGGGTCCCCGTGCCCTGTTCAGGATTGGCCCTCACTCCAGCCAGGGAGATCGACAATGTTTACGGCATCTGAAACAGGCCCGGAAATCCATGCTAACCAGGTTCGCTTCCGGATCTGCCTGCCTGGCGTAGAGAAGGATCGAGGATTTGCCGTTAAAGTCTTTGTCATCAACAAGCAGGGGCAATTTGACGCCAAAGTCCCGGCCAAGGTGTATGATCTGGACCCAACGCCCCAGGATCCTGCCGGTGACAAACTCTGGGGCGACATTGCCCAAGGCAGATGGCAGAGCGATCTGATCACCCTCCCGTCCGGGACATATCTCTATCGCTTTGAAATTACCGGCCCGGCGCGGGACAAAAAAGACCAGCCGGTCCGCAGTCTCTACTTCGGAGACCCTTGTGCCCGGGAAACCGACGCCGGCGTCTTCTCGGTTTTTCATCTTCCGGCCCCTGCGCCAACTGTATGGAACGACGCCAGCTTCAAGGTCTTGCCGCTTGCTGAAATCATCCTCTACGAACTGAATGTCGCAGAATTCTGCGGCAGTTTCAAGGGCGTTGCCGACCGCATTCCCTACCTGCTCAGCCTGGGGGTCAATACCATTGAGCTGCTGCCGATCAATAGCATCGCCGAACCAAACCACTGGGGCTACATGCCCATTTTCTATTTCGCGCCGGAAGAACGCTTCGGCGGACCGCAAGGCCTGCGGCATCTCGTGCAGGAATGCCATGCGGCCAACATTGCCGTGGTCCTTGATATGGTCTACGCCCACACTGACCGGATGTTCCCGTACCAGATCGGCTACGAGCGATTTTTCTCTCTCTGGGAGGACGATCACTACAGTGATGAATCCGGTTTGCATAGGGCGCCGAATCCTCTGGTCTGCACCTACAACAACTTCGGCAGGAAAAACGACTGGCGGATGACTTCAACCCGGGAGTTTTTTGGCGAGGTCAATGCCTTCTGGCTGGAGCAGTATCATATCGATGGCTTCCGTTATGACCATGTCAACGGCTATCTCGACCGCAGACCGATTGACCGGAACGGTGTTATCGAATGGTACAGCCAGGAAAATCGACCCAAATTTACCTCTCTGCAGGAACTGACCAAAACCACCTATGAGGAATCAAAAAAACATCCGCGTTTCATGCCGTCGGCCACCGGCGCATCCCGGATCATCCAGATCGCCGAGGATCTGAGGGAAAGCGCCTATCAACTTTCGCCTGTTTCGGCCAGCGCCGTCAACGGCAACTGGGAAAAATATCTGGCGGATATCTGCAAAGATATGGCCTTGAAGGATTCCCTGTCAGCCAATTTTGGCAGGGAACTTCTACTTGCCGACGAACGATTTGACCGACAGGGTTATATCGGCACAAAAAACGTCGGCGGCGACACCATCCCTGCACTGGTGGTGCAGTTCATCGAATCTCATGATGAAAACCGACTGTTTTATCTGATGCAGCAGAGAGAGGATTGCCAGGATTCCGGCTATGAATATCGCAACGGCCTTGATGGGCAGCCTTGGTGGCGTCTGCAACCCTATGCCATTGCGCTGCTCACCTGTGTCGGCATCCCGATGCTCTGGGCAGGTCAGGAATTTGCCGAGAATACCGGTCTTGCAACGGGCGGCCAGGCAAGGGTTCGTGGGCTTCGACCGCTGCACTGGGACTATTTCTATAACGTTGCCGAAACACAAGGTGGAGCGACGGTCCTGCCGCTCGTCACCCTCTACCGGAAACTGGCCGCGCTCCGGATAAAACATCCGGCCCTGAGGGCTCCTCGGGATAATGCCAAGGAAGAATACAGCAACACAGATGAAGGCGTTCTCGTCTATCGGCGCTGGCAGGATAAGGAGGTGATGATCGTCGCGCTCAACTTTTCGCCACATCAACAGCATGTTCCCGTCCCCTTTGGGCACACCGGAAGCTGGCTGGATGTGCTCGATGCCGAATATAATAATCCGCCCTTTGAACAATCCGTTGCTGATCCTCAATCCGTGGTCTGGGTAGCGATTCCCAGCAATTTCGGCCGGATTTTTCGGAAAGTGCTGTAGTCGTGCAGTGTTGGCGGTCGAAATGAAAACCATGCTCTCTGAAGCTGATGAACGA
>JAIFKM010000006.1 GCA_020049575.1 Desulfobulbaceae bacterium | reverse complement strand
AGTCGTTCGAATTCAGAACAGACTGACCAGCATCCTCGTGGCCACAACGATAAGCAGAACAGCAAACACCCGTTTCAATCTGTCGACGGGCAGACTGTGAGCCAGTCGAACTCCAAGTGGGGCGGTTAAAACACTGGTGACAATCAGCCCGGCAAGGGCCGGCAAGTAGACATAGCCGAAGGAAAACTCGGGCAGGTGGGCAGCCTGCCAGCCATTGAAGACATACCCTAGCGTACCTGCAATGGCGATCGGGAAACCAATCGCAGCCGAAGTACCGATGGCCTTATGGACTGGGATATTGCACCAGGTCATAAAGGGCACCGATAAAGTCCCTCCGCCAATCCCGACCAGACTGGAAAAAGCCCCGATCACATTGCCCACGGCAAATATCCCGAGAGGGCCCGGCAACTGGCGCGAGGGTTTCGGTTTTTTATTGAGCAGCATCTGGCTCGCCACATAATAAAGAAATACCACGAAAAACCCCTTGAGGAACCCTGTCGACATGCGTGCCGCCAGACAGGACCCAAGAAAGGTGCCGACAAATATCCCCAGGACGATGCGCCGAACCAGCTGCCAATGGACGGCTCCCCGCTTATGGTGCGCCCAGAAGCTTGAAACGGCTGTAAAGATAATACTCGCCATCGAGGTCCCCAGGGCCAGATGCATGGTGATCTCTGGAGATATCTGCTGGAGCGAAAAGCAGAAAATCAGCATGGGAACAATCACCAAACCACCGCCAATGCCCAGAAGTCCTGCCAATAAGCCAGCCACTGCACCAACCGCGGCATACATCATGAGAACGGAATACACCTGCACGTCTCCTTAAATTTCGGTCAAATATATGCCGCAAGGCGGATTTGTGACGAAACCGCAAAATCTCCGGTACGATAGAGTCATCGCAGAATCTTCCCAGTGTTTGCAGAAATCACCTTTTGGCATCCTGGGTTCTTCTCCCGATTTCCCATTACGACGCACAATGCAATCACCCGGCAGATTGCGAGACTATCGATCTGCATGCCTCGATGCAGCGTTGTTCGAGATACTCGGCCATCTCCTTATCATCTTCGAAAAGATTAAAACAATAACCATCACTGCCGGCAAGCCCCCCCGGAATGACCTCTCCCCGCTCTTCGACATCAGAGATCAAATCGCTGTAGAAACAGATTGAGAGCCATCGTGCATCAGGTTCGTCATCAATGACATCCAGGATCATGAAAAAATCTCGCTCCTGCTGCAGGCGATGTCGAGGTCGAAGCGAGTAACTGATGCCAGGCCGCGAAATGAATGTGCAATCAACCCCCTCGAGGCCCTTGACCAATTCCACAAGTCGCCCGAAACAGCCCTTCACCGCAGGCCTAACCTCCTGCCAGCTGTTTACAAAGTCGTCGATTTCCTGATACACTGTCTTTTCTTTGAGCATGGTTTTCTCCTCTTTTGTTATTAGCAAATACCCATAACAAGCCGCCGCCAAAGCATACAAACTCCATAACGATTTGCACTCTTTTTTCTCTCTGCCCCTTCACTCACTTCCATGATAATCATTCTCGCATCATCAAAGACTCAGGCCATGGACGGTCGGTGTTCTCATTTTTTCAGCCAGCCATCCCTCCTCCCCGACAGCCTGCAACTAGTGAACATCCTGCAGAAGTTAAATGCCGAGGAACTTGCCACCTTGATGAAAACAAGTCCCCGTCTCGGCCAAGAGACATGGCGGAGATACCAGACCTTCCAGTCTCTTTTCACTCCTGGTTCAGCCCGACAGGCGATTTTCACCTACTGCGGCGACAGTTACAGTGCCCTTACCCTCAACTCCTACAATGATACTGAACTTGCCCGGGCCCAGAGGCATCTGCGTATCCTCTCCGGCCTCTATGGTATTCTGCGTCCGCTTGATCTGATCATGCCGTATCGGCTGGAAATGGCCGCTCCCCTTACCAATCCACGTGGCAAAAACCTCTACGCTTTCTGGTCAGAGAAGGTAACGGATCTGCTTGCGCGGGATTTGGCCGAGACCGACGATGGACAACTGATCAATCTCGCCTCCCAGGAATATGCCAGAGTCATCGACCGCAAACGTCTGGGCAGGAAAATGATCACTGTCGTTTTTCAGGAAACCAAGGGTGGGCGACCCAGGACCATTCCGCTTTACGCAAAGAGGGCGCGAGGACTGATGAGCCACTTTGTCATCGCTCAAGAAATAGAAAAGGCGGAAAATTTGAAAGAATTCAACCTTGAGGGGTATGTCTACAAAGACGATATGTCATCAGAGACAGAATGGGTCTTCCAGAGATAATTGAGACCACCGATGAGATGTCAGGGTGAACGGTTCTCAGTCCAAGAGTCGAAGGACTGCTGCAACCGCTGAGGGCACAGCAGTCTCGACCTCAGGGGTCAGCCCCTGTCCGAGCTGGTCGAAGCACTTTCCTTCAATACCGACAAGATGTATATGCTGCGGCGATCTCTCGGGATAAAGCCTGCGGCCGACCTCGATAGCCTCACGAATACCTATGCCATGGCCGCTGACCGGGCGGGGTTCCATATACGGCAGGCCAGCCCAGTCCAGAATATGCACAGTGCCGGGAGCACTGCCGAGTTGAACGGCATCCACCACCACCAGCCGGTCTTCACCATCGAGTTCTTCGAGCAGATCTATTCCTCCCAGGCCAAGGTAACTGAGCCGCGTGCCGGAAGGCAGGCAACTCAGTTCCAATTCCTTGTAGACGGCCTTGCCTACACCGTCATCAGCGACGAGATCGTTACCGATGCAGACAATCAGAGCACGGGACATAATCATTACCGGGGCCGGCTGAAGGCCAGATTAAAGGTACAGCTCTCACCGGTTGAAATGGTCTTCGGCCGGGCCGGGCAACCTGCTAGTTCTGCCATAATACCAGCCATATAGTAATGAAACATTTGGCAGGCTGGCCCGTCTATCGGCATATTTCGCTGCAGACAAACACTGCGGATCGGGCAGTGGTTGATCGAAATCACTGCTTCGCCAGTATCAAAATGCCCTTCAATCTCCATCTGCTGGATTTTGAAAACCCGAATCAGTTCATCAAGGGCATTCTCGGGAGTGGGCTGGGTGAGGTGGATGGGCATGTTGTTGGCCATCTTGCGACCGGCAGCCACTGCCAGGGAAGGGGTCGATTTACCGATAAAGACGCCGATGGTATCAACAAACATATCCAGCAGGAAGGAGACTTCGGTGAAGGCCTTGTCGTAATCTTCCGAGGTCAGACGCAGCTCAGAATTTGCTATCATAGAAATTTCTCCATCCGCTTGCTGAATTGAATGTTGCGATAAAAATTCTGGACCTCATGGTGGTTAGCATGGCTGATAGCCCCTGAGGGACAGATAAAACTGCAGCTCAGGCAGGCGATGCAGTTGCCCACATTGGCGACCACAGCCTTCTCGGTCTCTTCATTAAAAGTAAAGCAATATGTAGGGCATACGTCAAGGCACAGCCGACATCCCCGACAGGCCTTCTCGTGAATTGTCATTTCCAACATCTCAACTCCTCCTGATGTGACGTATAGTCTTGCCATTGTGCTGCATTTCCACTTCCAGTGCCATCCGTCCGATGGCATGGGTCGAGCAGGCCAGACAAGGATCATAGCAGCGTACGACGAATTCCAGGGCATTGAGCATGAGCTCATCGGTTCCTTCCTTCATCAGGTTGTTGGCCCCTTCCTTCAGTGACTTGTTGATGGCCGCGGTATTCTGCTGGGTGGCGATGATCATGTTCGCTGCCCTGACAATACCCTTTTCATCAATCTCGTAGTCGTGGATCAGGGTGCCCCGGGGCGCCTCGATGTGGGCAACACCGCGGCCGCCCTTGAAGGTTGCGGGCACTCGGGTCTCTCCCCGGAGGGCCGGATTATTGATAAGCTCATGGGCCTTCTCGCAGGCATAGATTAGCTCGATAATCTTGGCATACATCTGAATAACAGCATTGTGACAGGGACGACCAAAATTCTGGCGGAACAACTCGAATTCCGCCTGGGCAAGCGGGGTTTCCAGACCGTCGACCACATTCATCCTGGCCAGGGTGCTGACCCGGTACATATGCTCGGCACCACCATGGTTGATGTAGACTTCCTTGGCGTACGATTTGGCGACAGCCCTTTCGACGAGATAGTCACGGTACATGTCACTGGTAAATTCCCCCTGAATGGCACCTTTCTCGTCCATAATCCGGAGATCGCCATCGTAGAGATTGAGTTTGCCGCCCTTAACCGTTCCCATGTACCAGCTGGGCACATTCAGTTTCTCGAGGAGGATCGGATTTTTATCGAAAAGGGCAAAGAGCAGGCCCTTGGTTTTGCCAGCCAGTTCGCTGGAGAGGATAACCGCTTCGGCGGTCAGTTCCTGCAGCCTGGCGAACTGGGCATCGCTCAGCTTAAAGGAGATACCGCCGGCAACGGCGGTGACCGGATGAATTCCCCTGCCGCCGATTGTTTCGTTGATCTTCTGACCGAGACTGCGCAGGCGCAAACCTTTTTTGGTCAGTTCCGGTTCGGCATCAACCATGCCGACAATATTCTGGGTTGCGGCAGCACCGTCAAGTCCGAAAACCAGATCGGGTCCTGCCAGGACAAAGAGTGACAGGGCATGGGAATGGATGACGTGCCCCATATACATGAATTCCCGTAGCAGCTTTGCCGCCAACGGCGGTTCGACGCCTGCGGCGTTGTCAAGGGCCTTGGCAGCCACAAGATGGTGGGCGGTCGGACAGACGCCGCAGATGCGGGCGGTGACCTGAGGCAGGGTGCTGGCCTCCATGCCGACCAGAATACGTTCAAAGCCTCTCAGTTCATTGACGCAGAAGAAGGCTTCCTCGACCTTGCCCGCATCATCACACTCGAGCAGAATACGGGCGTGCCCTTCAATACGGGTTACCGGATCTATCTTGATTGTCTTTGCCATTACTGTGCCTCCACGTCTGCAATCCACTTATTGATGAGAAACGTCGGTTTGTTGCCGATCATCTTGGTGGCCATGGCATAGGCATAATGGGTCTTGGCCGATTTCTCCATATGCGTCTTAATCGTCTGGGCATCGATCTTGGTCAGTCGCGACATCCGCTCGCTGATCTCGGTGCGGATATCATGCGTCGGCTCGGTGAGGATCTGCATGGTCGGTCCGGCGCAGCCGGAACACATCACTCCGTGGTTCGGGCAGGGTGCCAGACATCTGTCAAGGGTAACCGAACCCAGACAGATATAGCCCTGGCTGAGAAAACAGGTGTCGTCATCGGGCATGCCTTCATGACTCGCCTTGATCTCCGTCACCTCAGTCTTTTTCATCGTCCTTTTGCAGCCGGCACAGACTGTTTCCTGCCTGGCCTTCGGCTGACGGTTCTCGATAAGGGAGCTGAGCCCTTCAAAGATAAAATGGGCATGTGGAGGGCAGCCTGGAAGGTAGAGGTCAACATCGATTACCTCGTCGATTGGAGTAACCAGTTTCTCCAGAGTGGTAATCTCCGAATCGGGGAGAAAATCGGTCTTGGTTGTCGGGCTCTTTCTATAGACATGGTTCATGATTTCCTCACGGCTGTGGGCCAGACCCGCACCATGCAGTCCGCCATATACCGCACACGTCCCGAACGCAATGATAGTCTTGCACTTTTTGCGCATCTCTTCAGCAGCGTGCCGGTCATGCTCGGTGCGGATGGATCCGGTGAGGATACCGATATCAGCTTCAGGGTAGAGTTTTTCATCAGTCAAAACTGGGCATTTCTGTATTTCAACCGATTCCAGGACATTGAGTATTTTTTCATGGAGATCAACCAAGGCAACATGGCACCCCCCGCAATCACATAACCATTCAGTATTCAGGCGAATTTTATCACCACTCATATTCTTTCTTCCTCTGTTTTATGTGGTCCAGTCTTTATGCCTCGACAGTCAATACCTTCAGACAGGCATTTTCTCCGGCGTGTTTGATCTCAAGGGAGGCCTTTTTGCCCATGATGCTCTCAAGAGCCCCGGCAAAAAATCCATACATCATATTGCAG
>JAIFKM010000202.1 GCA_020049575.1 Desulfobulbaceae bacterium | reverse complement strand
TGAATAAAATTATATAGGCAAAGGTGGAAAAACAAAAGGAGGGGATGCTTTTTCTCAGGCTGCGGGATACGGGATTTGCCAGGATTTTCGACTTGCCTGCAATAGCAAAACACCAGTGGTTCATTTCACTTCAGAGAGGTTCCCGGTGTTTGGCCGAAGACAGGCGATCTCCTTTATCCTGAAATATGACAATCAGGCACTGGGCCAGCACGGCTGCAATGGAGTTGATCAGAATGTCACGGATATCTCCCACCCTGTTTGGCCGCAGCCACTGGATCAGTTCGTCACCGATACCGGCCAGGATAACGACCAGGATCGCCAGTCCGTATCGAGGCAGGCCCTGGAACCTGTCCGGTACCGCCTTATAGCAGAGTACGCAGAGAAAGCCATATTGAAAGAGGTGGAAGCGTTCTTCCGGCATGGTCAGCCACCAGAGAGAGAAGCTATAGCCAAGGAGCACCGCGCTCAACGGCAGAATCTGCCGCTGAGTGAAAGTTTGTCGAAAAGCCGCGACAATTGACGCCAGAATGAAGAGGAGGACGCCCGTCACTACCAGGCTCAACGAATCGCCAAAAAGCTGGCGGGCCAGGTTCGACAGGTCGCGCATCATCCCTGAGGTCGCGTAGATTGTCAGGATATATCCCATGGCAAGGAGGGCAAAGCGTTTATGGATGAACATACTTCCATCCCTGTTGATCAATTCTGATCTCAAGATCACCCTGCTGGTCAGTTCGCCAGACTGCCCCGCTTTTCTGTCTGATAGCGGCGAGCGTCTGGCGGTCGGGGGCACCGAGTGAATTGTTTTTGCCAACACTGATCACCGAGAGTTCAGGGCTGATTCCTTCCAGCCAGGCCGCCAATTGTCGATCTGCTGCGGCATGATGCGGGACTTTGAGGATATCTGCGTCGAGCTGTCCGGCCGGTGCCTCAAGAGCTTGCCTGCCAGCGGCCTCGATATCGCCCGGCAGGAGCAGGATGACCGGACCGGCTTTAATCCTGAGCACCAGGGATGTGTCATTGATTGCCCGGTTTATGGTCATTGCGCTATCCGGACCCAGTACGGTAGTCAGGATATCGCCGCATTGCCAGGTTTCGCCCTTTTTCAGGGGGGTAGAGTGCTGTCGGTCGAGCCAGCTGAGGTAGTCGGGAAAACCATTCTCCTCGGTTTCGGTGATGCCGTTGTCGTTGACCATGGCAATTGCCAATTCAGCGGGAAGGGTCAGGGTGCCGCCGAAATGGTCCGGATGAGGATGGGTGATGATCAGGCGATCGAGGCGGGTGATGCTCTTTTTGACCAGGGAGGCTCCAATACTCCGACCGCTGCCGGGTGGTCCAGCGTCAACCAGGATGGCACATTTCCCCGGTTGATGGATCAAAAGGGCGTCTCCCTGACCCACATCGTAAAAGGTGACGAAGACCGGCCCGCTTAATTCCGCCGCCCGGCCCGGGAGGACGCTGACGAGCAGGAGGATGATCGGCAGAAGGCGGTACGGCAGTCTCCAGGACTGGTATGATCGTCTATACTGCTGGAGGAAGAGGCGCCTGGCTGTCATCTGTCGGGCTGAATCTGTATTTCGTTGAGGAAATGAAGTTTTGGCTGCGGATGAACTCGGGGTTGCTGAGATGAGAGTGAAGAAATTTGTCGATCAGTGTAATCGAGGTATCTTTTCACCGCAAGTTTTTCAAGCGGCGCAGTCCATGGCGAGGCTGCAGTGGATGGGGATAGAGTCAATCGTCGCCCCATCGGCTGCAAGTTATATTAGTGCAATGATATTGCCTGAGGTGGGGCTATGCATTAAAGTAGAGAAGATATGAATACCCAACAGAAGATGTCTCGCGGTTGCAGTCATATATGTGCTGTTTGCTGGTATAGCGTTACCTGATCGGTCAATCGTCCCCTGAGTGGACACGCTAAGGGAGCTCTGCCGATCATTATCTCTTTGGAAAAGACCATGGAATTTACCTTTCAACCGGAGTTCTGGCTGGCAGTCGGCCAGATAATCATGATTGACATCCTCCTTGGCGGTGACAATGCCGTGGTTATCGCTCTGGCGTGCCGCAAACTCCCGCCCAAACAGAGGATGCTCGGTATTCTCTGGGGAACTGCGGGAGCCATCGTTCTGCGAGTTCTGCTGATATTCTTCGCTTTAACCCTGCTGACAATTCCGTTTCTCAAGCTTGTCGGGGCGATACTGCTGCTTTGGATCGGCATCAAGCTCCTGTTGCCCGAAGAGGAAGACAAGCATGGCAAGCTGCAGAGCAGTGATCGGCTCTGGTCTGCGGTAAAAACAGTCATCGTTGCCGATTTCGTCATGAGTCTTGACAATGTCCTCGCAATCGCCGGATCGGCGGAAGGGGCAGGGGCTGAGCATAAGATGCTGCTGGTAATCTTCGGTCTGGTGGTGAGCATCCCGATCATCGTCTGGGGCAGTCAGCTGGTGGTCAAGCTCATGGACCGTTTTCCGATCGTCATTACCTTGGGCGGTATGCTTCTCGGCTGGATTGCAGGCCATATGGCGGTGAGTGATCCGGCCCTGCTGCCGATTCTCTCGGGAGAATTCGGAATTGCCGCTATCTCTCAAGTCTCGATCTACATTGCGAGTATCATGGGCTCTCTGTTTGTGCTGGGCATGGGCAGGTGGCTTGCCTCCCGGCAGGCTCAGGAAAAGTCAGAGAACTAAGAATGCGCCAATCTCCACTGAGAGCGAACAGTATGTCTCTCTGTCGAAATAACAGAGGCCTCCACCCGCGTGTTCCAGCTGGTTCATCGCCTGCCTCGTTAAGAGCTTTCTTCATGATTTTCTTTTGGCTGATTCTCTCTGCTCCCTGCGGGATGAGCGAAGCGGCGGCAAACGATATGCCGCTGAAGATCGGTGTTCTGGCCATACGCGGCAAAGAGCAGTGCCTGAAGAGCTGGTCTGCCACGGCGGAGTATCTCACCAGCAGTATTCCTGGCCGCAGGTTTATTATTGTTCCCCTCAGTCACAATGAGATCAATCCCAGCGTCGAGAAGGGCACGGTTGATTTCATTCTCACCAATTCATCATCCTATGTGGAACTCGAATACCTCTATGGCGCCAACCGCATAGCCACCCTCAAGGAGAGGCGTCTGGGGCGGGTGTATTCAAAATACGGCAGCGTCATCTTCAGCAGGGCGGACCGCAAGGATATCCGGGAGTTCTCCGATCTCAAGGGCAAGCGATTCATGGCCGTATCGGAGACCTCCCTTGGCGGTTGGCAGATGACCTGGCGGGAATTGCAGGAGCAGGGGATAGACCCCTACAAGGATTTCAAGGAGCTGGTCTTCGTCGAAACCCATGATGCGGTTGTGACCGCAGTGCAGAATGGCTCTGTCGATGCCGGAACCGTCAGGACCAATACTCTTGAGCAACTCCAGGCTGAAGGCAGGATCACCTTGAAGGATTTTTATGCTTTTCCCAGATTGCAGGGGGAAAAATTTGATTCTCCATATCTCTGCACAACCCGGGAGTATCCCGATTGGCCGATGGCCAAGGTCAAAGAAACCTCGGACGAACTGGCGGAAAAAGTCGCTATTGCCCTCCTGCAGATGCAGGGAGATTCACAGGCGGCAAAGGATGCGGAATGCGACGGCTGGACCATCCCGCTGAACTACCAGCCGGTTCACGATCTCCTGCGCACCCTGCGGCTCGGTCCTTATAAAGACCTCGGGAAAATAACCTTCCGGGACGTCCTGCGCACCTACGGTGTTCTCATTTCTCTAGCAGCCCTGGTCTTCACCCTCCTTGTTCTCTTTACCGGGCTGATTCTGAAACTCAATCGCCAGATCAGGGCCTCGCATCTCTATCTGACCCTGGAAATTGAACAGCACAAGAAACTCGATGAGGAGCTGAAAAAGGCCAAGGATCAGGCCGAGGCCGCCACCCGTGCCAAGAGTGAGTTTCTGGCCAATATGAGTCATGAGATCCGAACGCCGATGAACGGCATCATCGCGGCGACGGATCTGGCGCTGAGCGAAGTGGTGAGCCCAGAGGTTGAGCAGTATCTCCACATCGTCCAGAATTCGGCCTACGCCCTGCTTGGTATCATCAACGACATCCTGGATTTTTCCAAGATCGAAGCCGGGCTGATGGAGTTGAAGGAGCGGCACTTCCGGCTCGACGAGATGTTCGACCGGGTCATGGATGTCTTTATTCATCAAGCCGGTGAAAAAGGCATAGAGCTCCTGGTGGATATAGATAAGGATGCTCCGCGGATGCTGCTCGGTGATGGCCTCCGGCTGCAGCAGATACTGACAAACCTGATTAGTAATTCTGTTAAATTCACCCCGGCGGGCGGGAGCATCCTGATCAGCGCCAGGAGTCGGGCGATTGACCAGCAGGATGGCAACCCCGATGAGATTGAACTGCTCTTTGCGGTTAAGGATTCCGGCATTGGCATACCCCGGGAATATCTACCGATGCTCTTTGAACCCTTTACCCAGGGGGATAGCTCATCGACTCGCAAAAATGAAGGGACTGGCTTGGGGCTGAGCATCTGCAAAAGATTTGTGGCGATGATGCACGGTGATATCTGGGTGGAGAGTGAGCTCGGCAAGGGCTCTACTTTCTTTTTTACCGTCCGGCTCAGGCAGACAGGGGGAGCTCCAACCTGTAGAGTTGTTTTTCCACCGGATATACGGGGGCTGAATGCCCTGGTTGTCGACGACCTGCTCGACAGCCGGATGATCATCTGCAAGATTCTGAGCTCCCTCGGGTTCAAGGTGGAATCGCTTGCCTCGGGTATCGAAGCGCTCGAACGACTGCAGCCCGAGAGGATGCAGAAAGAGTCCGTGGACCTCATCATGATGGACTGGAAGATGCCGGAACTTGACGGCATCGAGACCTCGAGAAAGATCAGGGAGGAACTCCACCTCACGGTGCCGATCATCATGATGACGGCCTTCAGCAAGGATGTCCAGCGAATCGAGGCGGAGGCCGTCGGGACTAACGGTTTCCTGCCCAAGCCGATCTTTCAGTCCACCCTGTTTGATGCCATCATGGATGCCTTTGGCAAACACGGAGACAAGCGACCGGACTCCCGGCAGGATTTTACCACCCGGGCCTCCATGTACCAGAGGCATCTCAGGGGATACCACCTCCTTCTGGCGGAAGACAACCTGACCAACCAGCAGGTTGCCAGAGCAATCCTTGAAAAAGCCGGCATTCAGGTTACTGTCGTCGATAACGGCGAGGAGGCAGTGCAGGCGGTTCGGGAGGCCCTCTTCGACGGCGTCTTGATGGATATCCAAATGCCTAGAATGAATGGCTACGAGGCTACCCGGCGGATTCGTCTGCTGCCGGACTGCAGCCAGCTGCCGATTATCGCCATGACGGCCCATGCCATGAAGGGCGATGAGGAAAAGTGTCTGGAGGCGGGGATGGACGGCTATATTGCCAAACCCATCAACCAGGATCGTCTGTTCCATACCCTCTGGCGTTTTCTGCGTTGCCACAGGCCGATGGCCTCTCTCGGTCAGGAAGAAGAGCCGGTGGCGGATGACTCTTCCTGGCAGAACCCTGGTCCTCCCCAGCACAGTCAGGCAGATTCCGAAGGTCTGGCCCTGGCCGCCAGGCTGCCGAAGATCGATGTTCAGGGAATGCTGGTCAATTCCGGGATTGACAGCGGCACCCTGGAGAAAATCCTGGTCGGCTTTTATCATGACAATGCGACAACCCCGGACAGGGTGCAGCAGGCCCTACAGGGAAAACAACGCGAGGCTCTTCTCCAGCTTGCCCACAGCCTCAAAGGCAGCGCCGGCAATATCGGTGCGCATGCCCTGAGACAGGCTGCCGCAGCTCTTGAGGCAGCCTGTCTTGAGCAGCAGGGTATTGATGCCGCGCCGGAGCTTTTTGCCGGCCTGGTAAGGGTGTTTGAGGAAGAATTGGCGCAGGTGCGGCAATCCCTCGAGGTGCTGCTGGTGAAAGAGGCTGAGGAGGACGTGGGTCTGGAGATTCAAGATATGGCAGAGCCGGAGGCCCTGCTGGATGAGCTTGCCGGAG
>JAIFKM010000053.1 GCA_020049575.1 Desulfobulbaceae bacterium | reverse complement strand
GAATTGCTCCGCTCTCTTCGCCGATTGCCCTATCGTTGTCGAAGGATTCGATCGATCCACCGACAAGAAAATACTACTGGAAACCCTTGCCTATGATGGACGAATTATCGTTTCGGCCTGCGGTATCGCCGGTCACAACATCGAGGATATCCGAGTACGGCAAATGGGCAACTGCTTCATCGTAGGCGATTTTTTGAATGATTGCGCCCAGGCTCCCCTCTTTGCCCACAAGGTGTTGGCCGTGGCTGGCAGGATGACCGATATCATCCTCCGACAAGGTGGATTCTATGATAGATAAAAGAGCAATCAGGCCTCTGTTTCCGCGTGGCATCTATGGCATCACCGCCGAGAAGTATTCCCGGGGCCGCAGCAATATCGAGGTCGTTCAGGCCATGATTGCGGGTGGTATCAAGATCATCCAGTACCGCGAGAAACGCCCGGCGAAAAGTTTTGCCGCAATGTTCTCTGAATGCCTCGAAATCCGCCGACTCACCCGGGCAGCCGGAGTCCTTTTCATCATCAATGATTTCAGCGATATCGCCCGACTGGTTGACGCCGACGGCGTCCATATCGGCCAGGACGACTTGCCGGTTGCGGCTGTGCGCGAACTCATCGGTTCCGGCAAACTGATCGGCCTCTCGACTCACTCCCCTGAGCAGGCCGCGACTGCAGTTCGCGCTGGGGCTGATTATATCGGTGTCGGCCCGATCTTTGCCACTACCACCAAAGATGATGTCTGCGCTCCCGTAGGTCTTCAATATCTCGAGCACGTCCTGCAGAAATGCCCCCTGCCCTGTGTCGCTATCGGCGGGATCAAGGAGCACAATATAGATCAGGTAATCAGCCGAGGAGCCAAGACCGTCTGCCTGGTCACCGAGATTGTTGGGGCCGGAGATATCGCCGCCACTGCCAACAGATTGCAGACAACCTTACAGAGTTCCGGCCTAGCAGTCCCCTGAACTGCAGGAGAAAGTCCGCCCAAGCAGTATTGTATACTCGACATCTGATCCATTGGATCACATCCCATAAATTTGACCCAAGCAGGAGGATTTTCCCATGACATTTTCCACCCAGATGGCTGCTGCACGGCAAGGCATCTTTACCAAACAGATGCAGCAGGTACTGGCCGCCGAATCGATCCATCAGGACGACCTGCTCAGCCGGGTTGCTACGGGCAGGATCTCCATTCCTGCCAATCGCAACCACCTGGGCCTCATCGCCAGAGGCATCGGCGCTGGTCTCACTACCAAAATCAACGTCAACCTCGGGGTCTCGGAAGACTGCTGCAATATCGAGGGAGAACTCGACAAGGTTCGCCGGTCGATCGAACTCAAAGCCGATTCAATCATGGATCTCAGCACCTTCGGGGACACGAGGAAATTTCGGCAGCAGGCTGTAGCCATCAGTCCGATTATGATCGGTACTGTGCCGATCTACGATGCTGTCGCCCGCTACGGCAAAGATGTCGCAAAAATTTCGATCGACGACTTTTTTGATGTTGTCAGAATCCACGCAGAAGACGGGGTGGATTTCATGACCATTCACGCCGGCCTGACTCGGATGGCGGTGGAGCGCCTCCGCCACAATCCCCGCCTGACCCATGTAGTCAGCCGGGGTGGCTCTCTACTGCTGCACTGGATGGAGGCCAACGATCTAGAGAACCCCTTCTACAGCCATTTCGATCGACTGCTCGAACTCTGCCGGGAATACGACGTCACTTTGAGCCTCGGCGACGGGCTCCGCCCCGGCTGCCTGCACGACGCTACTGATGCGGCCCAGATCCAGGAGTTGATCATCCTCGGCGAACTGACCAAACGGGCCTGGCAGGCCGATGTCCAGGTGATGATCGAAGGACCGGGGCATGTACCACTGAACGAGATCGTCGCAAATATGCAGCTTGAGAAAAAACTCTGTCACGGCGCCCCGTTCTATGTGCTCGGGCCGCTCGTAACCGACGTGGCCCCGGGGTATGATCACATCACCTCCGCAATCGGCGGTGCCCTGGCCGCCACTTACGGCGCCGACTTTCTCTGCTATGTCACACCCGCTGAGCATCTGCGCTTGCCAGACCAGGATGACATGAAGGAGGGCATCATCGCAACCCGTATTGCCGCTCATGCCGCCGACGTCGCAAAAGGCATTCCCAAGGCCATCGATTGGGACAACAACATGAGCCATGCACGCAAGGAACTGGATTGGTCAAGGATGATCGAATTGGCCATCGATCCAGAAAAAGCGAAGGCGTATCGTGTTTCCTCTCAACCGATCGATAAGGATGTCTGCACTATGTGCGGCGACCTCTGCGCCGTCAAGAGAAGCCGGATCATATTTGAGGGAAAATAATCAGAGAAACGTTTTTTTGCTCCTTGGAACACCAACAATTCGCCCCGATGATTATCTCTGAAAGAAGTTGCACTGAGGTATAAAACAGGAAGGCCTTTGATATCCCGCTCCCGATACCAAAGGCCTTTTCGTGCCTGAAGATATTCATGATACTATTTTGTATCGGTAAAACTCAAATGAGTCACTTATATCATCGCTTAAGTTTTACGACATTTGCAGCTGCTTGACCTTTTGCCCCATCGACAACATCAAAACTTACACGTTCTCCCTCCTGCAAAGATTTAAAACCCTCAGCCTGGATTGCGGAATGATGCACAAACACATCCTTCCCATTATCCTGCTCGATAAAACCGAATCCCTTAGAATCATTAAACCATTTTACTTTTCCTTCAGCCATTGCAGTTGCTCCTTGTCGTTGTGTGATTGTGTCACACAATTGTATGGTTGGCCTTCTTGGGGCCATTGGTAATGCACTGAATGATCTTGACGATCACTAAGTGCCATTATGGTAATGTCCTCAGGAGATATCAATAAGTGAATGTTAGAGATCTAATGGATATCTCATTTATCTACAGTGGATTCTTTGTACTCTTCAAGCGGGAAATACTTACAACACCTTGCCAATGAACGCGATTCGAATTAGTCCGGACCGGAATACTTCAAGAGAATCTTCTCTACTACTCCTTCCCGCACCAGTTTGTTTATTGTCTCGTTGATTTTGGGGAGGAACGGACACTATGATTTCAGCAGTACCGTCCTTGACGTTTTCCTGGGCACGTTTCCAGGGAGATTGCTGGACAACCTGTTTCATGCCAAGTTCTTTGACCATTACTTCTACTAAAATATCTATGAACAATCCTTTCCACTCATACTTGCCACCAGGGTCTTTGTCATAGTAAGTGGAACCGGACGGCCCAATGGCATAAACCATCACAGGAGGATTTTCTTTAGCCCATGAGGAATGCAAGAGATTGAGAAATAGAAGCACTGCCATGAAAATGAAATGGGATTTCATCTAGATATCCCTGAAAAGACATTTGGTAACAGCCGGTGGAAATAATCAACAAACAACTTATTTGTAATCTCCTGTATGAACACGCTCACTCCAATTTCTCCTACAGGCTACACAACTCATTGACTTGGCGGCATGCTCTTCTTCCATTTTTTATACAACTTCGACAATTCACCGGTATTTCTCATTTCTACCATACGATGGTCAAAAATCTCCATAAGTTGTTGCCCCTTGGCAGTTTTTGAAAATGGAACATAGAGATTATTGATCCAAATAGTTTTAAATTGATACTCACTCAGATCAACACCATTTTCAAGAGCGGAAGTTGTGGCATCAACCTCGCTATCCAGGTAAAAATCGATTCGCCCCATTCCTAATAATTCCCATGCCTGTTTATGACCACTTACCGGTTGATATATCATATCGGCCTGAATGTTATTTTCGTAAGTATACCCTTGAATCCATGTGACTTTCCGGTTGGTCAACGATTGTGGATATTTCCATTTTGGAACCGATCCTTTCTTAAAAATAGCCACTACATTCTCGAAATCGATAGGATGCTGAGGAGTTATATAAAAATACCATCCAGCAATCTTGGCATCTTCAGCAGAATAAAACCCAACTGATGCATCAGTACACTTTTTCCTCAACATCATTACCGCTCTTTCAAAGGGAACGATTGAAGTGTTCACTGTGATCCCAACAGGTGTATAGATTTCTTTGAGTAACTCGAAATACAGGCCAGAACCGTCTGCGTTCGTCTGTCCTGTCCATTCTTGAGCAACAACATTGATCGAGGTCAATTTTTCATTTCCCAATGCCGAATTCAAAGAGCTGAGCAACAATATAAAAAGTAGAATAAAACATTGATATTTCATAAATTAATTTTCAAAACGCTGCATTTTAGGGAGTTTAAAAATTAGCTTTATTCTTGCGAGGGACAATGAAGAGCGGCCAGACTATTTTCACTTTTTATTCGGAACAGTACAGAGAAAAGAACAGAGCGAATCTAAGCATCATTCCTGACAAGAGACTACCACCAGACATTGAGAATGCAACTGCGATTTTATTGCCAAGGTCAGACATGATGTTTACTTTCAAGTCAGAATTCGCTCAGACTTTCATTGGAAAACTCATATCAAAATTTTCCTAAAAGAATCGGTGTTGTGTCGCTACCAACACCATGGGGCGCCAAATAGGAGCGAAACTTGGCGCAGAAAATTGAATATTCAGGGAGGTCCATTATGTTCGGAAGAGCTGCCGCTGATATGTTGGGCTTAAGTGACATTGGATCAGTCATAAAGCCGGAAAATTATGACAAGGTCGATTCGGATGATTACGTGCTGCATGAGGAAGGAGAGAAAATCTTCTTTCTTATCAAATCGAAAACCGATGAATACTGTTTCACCAATTTTGCGCTGATTCACTTGGACGGAACTTCAGCGATGAGCAAGAAGAGGATGTTGAAACGCTTTGATTACAAAACAAACCAGATCAGCCATGTGAATCTCGAAACTGCCGGGACAATTGATATGGACGTTGAGATCAAATTCACAATGGGGGAGATTTCCTACTCAATAGATGTAGCCAAGAAATTTATTGAGGAACTCAAGGATCTTTATAAGTCACTTGTCAAGATTGCCGCTATCCAGCACGAAAACGAACAATTTTTCGGTTATGCTGAAAACAGCCTTAAAATTGCGGCAAGCACCGTGAACCGATCTGTTGCCGCAGCAACCCTTGACGAGCAGTTCAGAGCCGTCAACCAATATGCATTTGAGTGGTTGAAGGAGTCTCACGAGACTTTTGTGAGAAAAGATTATGGCGAGGTCTACGAAAAATTCATCAAGAACTGAAGTTTTCTAACAATATCATCAGGCCAAAGCTTCAACCGCGATGGCCTGATGAGCCGTTTTCGTAAAAGTCGAGAAACTGCGGATCACAGTAATTCAAGGGAAAACCATACTTTTCATTGATGACATCGTTATTCCCCTCTTTCATAAATTTTCAGGATGTATAATATGGCAAAAAGATTGAGATGCTTTGCCGGGATGAGAATCCGGGGCGTAAATGCGCCGGGATCATCTGGGAGCCGGCGAGAAGACAGGATCTTGTCAAAGTTTCGGTTCAGTAGCTTACAGCCATTTTTCCATAAGGAGTAATTTGATGAAATCAGTAGAGTATAAGAGAATTTTGTTTACCTCCAATCTTTCGGCTGCCAGCCGAATAGCCTTCCAGCACGCTGCTCAGCTGGCCAGTAAGTTTCACGCCCAACTCATTTTGCTGCACGTTCTGGAGAGACTGCCCAGCAGTTACGAGGGGCATATGGTTGGACTGTTTGGTCAAGATAAAGTGCAAGAGGTCCTGAAGCGACATAAAAATGAGGCCCGTCACGCTCTTGTCGGCAAAGTCACTCCAGGGCAGATGGCAAAAACGGCTCTGAGTGAGTTTTATTCTGAATCTGGAATCGCTGAAACAGGCACCGTTGCCCCCGAAATCATTATCGAAAACGGAGAAGTAGTTGAGGTGATCATGAAAGTGGCGGAACAGAAATCATGCGACCTTATCATTATGGGGGCACATGAAGGATTGATATCCAGCACTTCGCTTAGCCACAATTTAAAATCGACCCTTAAAAAATCGAAAATTCCAGTGCTGATTGTTCCATCGGTCAGTGAGGAACTCTGAGCAGTGAGATGAAGTTCTGCCGATAAAGAGAGAAGGCCGGCAACGGAAAAG
>JAIFKM010000153.1 GCA_020049575.1 Desulfobulbaceae bacterium | reverse complement strand
TTTTCATGGTCAACGAATATACCACGAAGAGTCAACAGGAATGCGAGCTGGAAGGGCACAGGCAGTATATCGATCTGCAGTACATGATAGCAGGTTCCGAGCTGATCGGATACGCGGCCCTGCGGAATCAACCGGCTTCGGTAATCTCAGAGCCGGAAGAGGATTGCTGGTTCTATCAGGGCGAGTCGTCGTTGTTCCTGCTCGAAGAGGGAATGTTTGCGATATTCTTTCCGGCGGATCTGCACATGCCCTGTGTGCGGGTACGGCACGAACGGGTGAAGAAAATTGTGGTGAAAATCAGGGTCTGAGGTTGTCATACTCCCCGCTGCAGATCAAGAACTTCAGTTCTTCAGATCAAGATCGGCCTTTTCTGTGACCGAACGGGAGATCTCCTTTCTGACCTGTACCCCAAGTTCGGTGAGTTGACCGGCCTGGGCGATGAGGTTTCCGCGCCCCAGGCTGAGTTTGGTCATAGCCGCATCGTAGGTCTGGTGGCAGGAGTTCAGCTGGCGGCCGATTTTCTCCATATCCTCGACGAAATTGCAGAGCTTGTCGTAGATCAGTCCGGCCCGTTTGGCAATCTCCAGGGAGTTGCGGCTCTGGTGTTCATAGCGCCAGATGTTTTCCACGGTCCTCAGGGTTGCCAGCAGGGTCGTCGGCGTGGTTATGATGATCCGGCTGGAGAAGGCATCGTTAAAGAGCCGTTCGTCGTGCTGGAAGGCGGCGACAAAGGCGGCCTCGATTGGCATGAACATGATGACGAAATCAAGGGATCTGATGCCGTCCAGTTCCGCATAATTCTTTCCCCCGAGTGTGGCGAGATGGTCGCGGATGGCCCTGACCAGATCGTCGAGCGCCCGTTGCCCTTCCTCCTCGTCCTCGCAGTTGATATAGCGCTCCCAACTCACCAGCGACACCTTGGCGTCGATCACTATATCCTTGTTCTCCGGCAGATGAACAATGATGTCTGGTTTGAACAGCCGGTTGTCACGATCCCGGAATCCCCCCTGGCAGTCGTATTCCTGACCACGGCGCAGGCCCGACTGCTCCAGCACTTTTTCGAGGACCATCTCGCCCCAGTTACCCTGGACCTTCTTGTCGCCCTTGAGCGCCCTGGTGAGGTTGACCGCCTCGGTGCTGATCTGCAGGTTGAGGTCCCGGAGGTGGAGGATCTCCTTTTTCAGTGAGACCCGCTCCCGGGTGTCATTCAGATAAATATCGCTGATTTCTTTTTTAAATGAGCTGAGTTGCTGATGGAATGGCTGGAGGATGGCCTCGAGCCGCTCCTTGTTCTGGCTGCCGAATTTCTCGCTTTTTTCCTCGAAAATCCGCTGAGCCAGTGAGCTGAACTGCAGACGCAGATCCTCGCGGGCGTCCTCAAGCAGGGCTAGTTTCTCGCCGCCGTGCTTTCTCTCGTTTGCCAGCAGAGTTTCCAACTCGACAATCCGCAATCTCTGGTCGATGATGAAACTATCTGATTCGAGGCCCTTGCTTCGCGCCTCGGCCAGTTCAGCGGCAATCTGAGAATTTTGCCGGATCTGGCGGCGATAACGGCTGAATATGATGGTGAGGAGAAACAGCAGGCCGCAGACGATGCCGCTTAAGAGCAGCAGAGAGGGCTCGCCATTTAAAAGGCTTAAGACTGATCCTGCAAGTATCTGGGGATGTTCACTCTGCATGAACCTCTCTATACCAGTGATAGAGGAAGAGTTCAAGGAGCAGACATGCCGATGGGAAGGTCGTATATCCCGCACCGCATGGGGATGATCTCAGTGCTGGTGCGGGGATGATTATCCGGCGAGAATTCGGGATACTGCGACTCAGCCTGGCGGCCAGTGCATCGGTCGGCCACCGAGGATATGCATGTGCAGGTGGAAGACCAGCTGGCCGGCCTCGGCACCGTTGCTCAAAACCAGGCGGTAGGCATCGCCGATCTCGTTGTCGGCGGCCACCTTGCCGGCAATGCGCATCATCCTGCCGATGAGCTGTTCATCCTCTTCAGTGATGGAAGACGGCCCAACCAGATGTTTTTTCGGGATAATCAGGATGTGCTGCGGCGCCACCGGGGCGATATCCCGGAAAGCCATGATCTCATGATCCTCGTAGACAATCTGGGCCGGGATCTGGCCAGCGACAATTTTACAGAAGAGGCAGTCCGTCATCGTTGTGCTCCTTGTAGCCGTAAGGGAAATGGCCGCGGGGGCGGCCATTTGGGTTGAGGTGTCGAACTATTTTACATAGCTGAAGGTCAGTTGTCCATCTTGCTGATCGATTTGTGCTTCACCGCCCTTGGCCAGCTCGCCAAAGAGGATTTCTTCGGTCAGCACGTCGCCGATCTCCTTCATGATCAAGCGACGCAACGGTCGTGCCCCGTAATCTGGATCATAACCCTTCTCGGCAAGCCATACCTTGGCTGCCGGCGACAGCTTGATACTCACCCGCTTTTCTGCCAGCTGGCCTTCAAGTTCCTTGATGAGTTTATCGACCACATGCTGCATGGCCTCGTTGTTCAAGGCACTGAAGGTGACAATGGCATCGAGTCGGTTGCGGAACTCCGGGGCGAAGATCTTGTTGACCGCCGTCTGGTCCTTGCCTTTCTTGCTGGTGACGAAACCGATACCCCTGGATGTCAGTTCCCGGGCTCCGGCGTTGGTGGTCATGATCAGAATGACATTGCGGAAATCGGCCTTCCTGCCCGAGTTGTCGGTCAGTGTCGAATGATCCATGACCTGCAGCAGGATCGAATAGATGTCCGGATGGGCCTTTTCGATCTCGTCGAGGAGCAGCACGGAATGGGGATGCTTGCGGATCGCCTCGGTCAGCAGGCCGCCCTGGTCGAAACCGACGTAGCCCGGGGGCGAGCCGATGAGCCGTGAGACCGCGTGCTTTTCCATGTACTCACTCATATCAAAGCGCTCAAAGTGGATGTTGAGCACCTTAGCCAACTGCCGGGCCACTTCGGTCTTGCCGACTCCGGTAGGGCCGGCGAAGATGAAACTGCCGGTCGGCGAATCGGGGTTGCCAAGACCAGCCCGCGATCGTTTGACGGCAGTGACCACCGCCTCGATGGCCTCGTCCTGGCCGAAGACAACCTGCTGCAGCCTCGGCGCCAGTTCTTTCAATGAGCCGATATCCGAGGTGGTGGCGCTCTTGGCCGGGATTCTGGCGATCCTCGAGACCACCTTCTCCACATCGGTGACCTTTACCATGCTGCCGGTGCGGCCCTCGAGGCGGAACAAGGAGCCGACCTCGTCCATCACATCGATGGCCTTGTCCGGCAGGAAACGCTCGTTGATGTAGCGGTCGGCCAGTTCGGCCATGGCCCTGACCGCGCCTTTCGAGTAGTGCACCTGATGGTGTTTTTCATAACGGGGCTGCAGACCTTTGAGGATCTGGCAGGTATCGTCCACCGAAGGCTCTTCAATGTCAATCTTTTGAAAACGCCGTGACAGAGCCCGGTCCTTTTCGATCTGGTTCTTGTATTCCTCATAGGTGGTCGAGCCTATGCAGCGCAGGATGCCGGACTGCAGGGCGGGCTTGAGCAGATTCGAGGCATCCATCGAACCGCCGCTGGTAGCGCCGGCCCCGACAATGGTGTGGATCTCGTCGATGAACAGGATGGCGTTCTCCTTGTTCTCAATGGCCGAGATCACGCCTTTGAGACGTTTCTCGAAGTCGCCGCGGTACTTGGTGCCGGCCACCAGACCGCCCATGTCGAGCAGATGGATTTCCACATCCTGCAGCAGATCGGGAACAATGGCCTTGCGTCCCTCTGCCCGGGCCATCTTGTCCTCGTGGATGCGCAGGGCCAGCCCTTCTGCCATGGCGGTTTTGCCGACGCCGGGCTCGCCCACCAGCATCGGGTTGTTCTTTTTCCGCCGGCAGAGGACCTGCATGATTCGGGTGATCTCCAAATCGCGGCCGATCAGCGGGTCGAGCTTGCCTTCGGCAGCTTGCTCAGCCAGGTTGACGGTGAAATCCTTCAGGGCCTTTTCGCCTGGGCTCTGTTCCCGCGGCTCCGGTCCCTCCGGCGGCCGGGGCAGCGGTTCCTTCTGCAGTCCCTCCGGCAGTTCGTGTGAAATGAAATTCACCACCGCCATCCGGCCGACCCCCACCGAGCTGAGGAAGTAGACCGCGTGTGAGTCCGACTCCGAGAAAATCGATACCAGCACATCGCCGCTATCCACCTCCTGCTTGCCGCAGCTCTGGACATGCGCCACGGCCCGCTGCAATACACGATTGAAGGCCATGGTCTGGGCAGGCTCGCTGGGGCCTGTGGAGGAGAGTTTGGGGATCTCCGCGGCAAAGAACTGTTCGAGTTTCTCCTTGAGAGTCTCGGTCGAGCCGCCGCATTCGCTGATGATATAGGAGGTCAACTCGTCATGAAGCAGGCCGTAGAGCAGGTGCTCGACGGTGACATATTCATGATTCTGGTTCTTTGCCTCTCTGATAGCCCGGATAAGGGCTTTTTCCAATGTTTTGCTGAGCATAGTGTTGTCCGTCTGCTGTTTATCTGCGGTATCGGCACATCAGGCCTTTTCCATGGAACAACGTAAGGGAAATTCCTTCTGTCGGGCCAGGCTGTGCACCTTCTCAATTTTAGTTTCACATATTTCCCGGGTATAGATACCGGCAACCCCGATGCCCTGCTCATGTACATTCATCATGATCCGGGCGGCCTCCGGGGTGGATTTATGGAACACGCCGATGAGTATGGCCACGACGAATTCCATCGAGGTGTAGTCATCGTTATGCAGGAGCACCTTGTACATCGGTGGCTCCATGATCTCGACCCAGTCCTTTGTGGCCACAGAGCCCTGGGGCGAATGTTTCTTTTCTGTCATGGATATGCGCTGAAAGTTTGTTAAATAACAGGTTCCTTGGTGCCAGCCGCTTTCATCTCAGTCTACCATAATACCGAAAACGACATTTTCAATGCTCAATGACAGCAGCTTTTTCTTGTCTTCTTCCAGGGTGATCGATGCCTGTCCGGCCAGATCAGTTCTGCCCGCCGGATTGTTTCTGTCGGAGCATGGTGAGGAAGAGTTCTTCCAGGACCAGTCGGGGCGGCAAGGGTGAGCCCTTGAGCCGATATTCCGCTTTGAGGAGAAGAGAGAGCCAGTGTTTGAGACCGGTGCAGGAATATTCGGCAGCCGCCGTGAAACTCATATAGAGGGCGTAGGGGTGGCCTTTAAGGAGATCCGGCCACTCACCTGTCGACTTCAGGGCTGGGAGATAGTCGTTCTGGAACTGTCTGGCGTTCATCCCGCGGTGCCACAGGGGATCCTGTCGGAGTTGCAGTGAACGGAAAATCATCAGTTTTCGCAAATAGTTGCGCATTGTCGAGAGGATAGCCAGGGCGTGTGTGCCGTTGTCCTGCAGTCGGCCAAGGATGGTCAGGGTCCGGCTGGATTGCCCCTTGCCGAAGGCATCGGTCATTTCAAAAAGAGCATCTTCCCTGCTCCTGCCGACCATCTCGTCGAGGTCGGCGGTGGTGATAAGGGGGCTGTCACCGGTATAAAGCGCCAGTTTTTCGGTCTCCATGACGACCGCCACCGGGTGGAAACCGACTCGCTCAAAGAAGATATCGAGAGCCTGCGGTTCGATTTTCTTGTTGAATTCTTTCAGGGTCTTCTGCACCATCTGCCGGAGAATATCTTTTTGTTCATTCTGAGCGGCGACCCCGGAGCCTTCTGCCACGGCACAGTCGACGACCAACCCGTGTTTTTTGATGGCGGTGAATAGCCGCTGGCGTCGGTCCGCCTCTTCGGCCGTCAGGATAAGGATATTCTGGGGGGGCAGGCCTTTTTCAAAGGCTTCAATATATTTCTCCGTGATTCCGGCAGATTTTCCGCTCGCAGCGGTGGCTTTAGCGGCCCCGGCAATCAGATCGTCGGCCCAGGAGAGGTTGTCGGCAGGCTTGGCAAAACTGAAGAGCTTCTGCCATTGATCGGCGGATATCTCTGAAAAGGCTCCACCATCACCTGCTCCGATGTCGGCCAGTTGCAGAAGGCTGACGAGCGAGCGGCGGGCAGCTTCTGGCCGGCCGCCGTCTCTGGCCTGCACCGCCTTGTTCCAGATGGCCGAGGCGACCGTCTTGGAATGGAATATCCGGCTGTCGCTGACCCGGA